>WTIG01000013.1 GCA_011522825.1 Puniceicoccaceae bacterium | reverse complement strand
ACTGAGCGGTGACTGCATCCAGAGTCTATCCAAACATCAAGTGTATCGGTTCCGCCTTTAAGTTTATCGGCACTTGGCCAATCAGCAGGGCACTGTATGCCTTCTAAAATTGTTTCTGCTGATTCTTTAAACCAAAGGTTTGTTCCTTGTGTTTCTACTTTATCCGCAATTTGTTCAGTAACTTTTGCATCAATGTAGGCATTGCCGTCTTCATCATAAAATGCTGGGATGGGGACACCCCAAGCACGTTGACGACTGATACACCAGTCAGGTCTATTTTCAACGGCGGCTCGCATTCGTTTCTCGCCCCATTCTGGAATAAAGTTTACATTAGAAAGTTGTTCGATGGCCTTGTCTCGTGTATTATCCTTATCTAGGGCAATAAACCACTGGTCCATAGCTCTAAAAATCACTGGAGTCTTTGAGCGCCAGCAGTGTGGATAGCTATGTTCGATGGTTTTTTTGGAAACGAGGCTATTGTTTTCGGCACAAATTTTTAAGACCGCACGATTCGCATCACTGATAGAGCCTTCTTTTTCAAGTACGGATTGTCCGATGAGTGATTCAGGAATTTGCCCATCGTTGACATAGCAACCTTCATCATCAAGCGGGCAATATATTTCGAGTTTGTATTTAAGCCCAGTTAGATAGTCATCTAAACCATGTCCTGGTGCGGTATGAACACAGCCAGTTCCACTTTCAGTTGTCACATAATCGGCTAAAACCACTGGACTCATGCGATTCATAAAAGGGTGATGAGTCTCTAAATTCTCTAAGGACTGTCCTTTAAACGTTTTCAGGATAGTGACCTCACCGAGGGAGCCAGTTTCAGCAGTTGTTTCGATTAAATCTTTGGCGATGATTAAATTTCCTTTATCAGTCTTGATTAAGGCATACTCGATTTCTGGATGAACCGCTACAGCAAGGTTTGCGGGAAGTGTCCAAGGGGTTGTTGTCCATATGACAAAACTAGCCGCTTCTGTGAGTTGAAGGCTTTGTTTTGCCTCCTCGCTTAAGGCAAAGCTTATGTAAACGGAGATGCTTTTATGGTTTTTATATTCAATTTCTGCTTCTGCTAGAGCCGTTTTGCAGGGAATTGACCAGTAAACGGGCTTTTTGCTTCGGTATACCAATTCTTTTTCGATGAACTTAGCAAAAGTTCTGAGTTCCTCGGCTTCGTATTCGGGATGGATGGTCCAATATTCATTTTCCCAATCAGCTAAAACACCCAAACGTGAAAATTGCTTTGATTGTATTTGCTTAAAGTTGTCGGCGAACTGGGCGCATTCTTCTCTTACCTCAAGGATTGTGTAATCCGTTTTGCCTGATTCTTGTAATTGCTTAGAGACTTTATATTCAATCGGCAACCCATGACTGTCCCAACCTGGAATGTAGGGTGCGTTGTAACCTTGCATCCATTTATACCTAAGTATGGTATCTTTAAGGGTTTTATTGAGGGCATGACCAAGGTGTAAATCACCATTCGTAAACGGGGGACCATCATGCAAAATAAAACTTTCATTGTCCTTGTTTTTTTCGACAATGGCATTGTATAAGCCGAGCTTATTCCAATGGTTTATCCTTTCGGGTTCCCTGCGGACCAAATCGCCTCGCATTGGGAATTCGGTCTGAGGTAGGTTTAATGTATCTTTAAGGTCAATCGACATGACTGTTGTGCAAAAAGTGCAAGAATTGCGGGAGTCTGTTTTTTTGCACCGGCAAGTCAAGCATACACCTTAATTTTATCGATTTTTTTATTATTCTTGCGAAAAGAGCGAGTTCTGTCTTTTGAATAGTTACATAATGCTTGATTTATTGATCCGATTTGATTTCAGCACCTTGCCTACAATCCTTTTATTTTTCTTTGTATTGATCGGGATTGTCAGTTTGGTTTTGGGTGGGCGTTGGTTGACGGATGGTGCGGTTGGAATTTCTAGCTATTTCAATATCAGCCCCTTGATTGTTGGGTTAACCGTAGTTTCTATTGCTACATCTATGCCTGAGATGTTCACTTGCCTAACCGCAATACAAGAGAGTGCGGAATTAGCCTTAGGAAGTATTATCGGTAGTAATATCGCTAATATTGGACTTATTTTAGGTGTATCTGCCTTGGTTGCACCATTGGCATCAGATATTCGCCTCATTCGCAAAGAATTACCTTTGCTTTTATTTCTTACCATTCTGTTTGTTTGCTTAGGATTGGGTGGATTCAGTCGGGTTGAGGGAATTCTTTTAGTGAGTATCGCTTTTGCTTACATTGTTTGGGTAGTACGCAGTTCATTAAAAGAATCTTCAAATGGGCATTTGGATGAAGATTTAGACTTTATGTCTGCATCTCGTTCTAGTCTGATTTATGCTCTGATGTGGATTTTTTTAGGAGCGGTATTTTTATCCCTTGGTGCCGAATGTCTTGTTGGTAGCGCCCAGCAAGTCGCCTTAAGGTTTGGAGTGAGTGAGGTGTTTGTTGGATTGTCTGTGATAGCACTTGGTACTAGTTTGCCTGAACTGGCGGCTTCCGTTTCTGCGAGTTTTGCCAAGAAGAATTCTTTGTGTATTGGCAATGTTATCGGCTCAAATTTATTCAACCTTGCATTGATTGGTGGTACTTCTGCCTGTTTTTATCCATTTCCCGTGGATTCGAGTTTCTTTTGGCTTGAATTCCCACTCATGATTTTTGCGACCTTGTTTTTATTTTTCTTTTTAAGAAAAGCCGATTCAGTTATTGGTCCTAAGCGTGGAGTTATCTTAATTACTTTTTATTTATTTGTGATTGTTTTCATTGGACTGAAATGATGACAATACTCATGTTGAATTTTTAAATTATGGAAAAAGAATATAAGCCAGTGGTGCTCGTGATCCGAGATGGATGGGGCGAAAATCATAATAAAAGCGAAAATGCGTGTAATGCGGTTAAGTTATCGAATACGCCGAGATCGGATGCTTTGACAGCTGAATGGCCAAGGACTGAGATTGAAGCTTCAGGATTGGCGGTCGGTCTTCCTGAGGGCATCATGGGCAATTCTGAGGTGGGTCATCAGAATATCGGTGCAGGCCGTATTGTGGATCAAGAGATCGTTCGAATTAATAAGGGAATTGAAACGGGTCAAGTTGCTGATAACGCAGTTTTGCAAAGCGCATTTTCTCAAGTAAAAGAAAAGGGCTCAAATTTGCATTTAATGGGCTTGGTTTCTGATGCTGGTGTGCATGCTATGCTCGATCATTTGTTTGGTTTGATTTTATTAGCTAAAGAATCTGGGATTGAAAATATCTATCTGCACGCATTTACCGATGGCCGTGATACTGGTCCGTTTACGGGTAAGGGGTTTATTGAATCCATTGAATCATTTATGGCAGAACATTCTGTTGGAAAAATCGCTTCCATCATGGGGCGCTATTGGTCGATGGATCGTGACAATCGATGGGATCGGGTTGAAAGAGCCTATAATGCTTTAACGGGCAAGACTAAGGATTTAGCTTTTAGCTCTGCGATAGAGGCGATTCAACACCATTATGATCACCCAGAGAAAGACGGCACTTTGGGAGATGAGTTCTGTCCTCCGTCTGTTATTTTAGGCGATGATGGAAATCCTTTAGCCAGTATCAATGATGATGATTCCGTTATCTTTTTCAATTTCCGTGGAGATCGTCCTAGAGAATTAACTAGAGCCTTTATCGAAGATGGGTTTTCGGAATTTGATCGTGGGGATAAAAAATCTATCTATTATGTTACTATGACTGAATATCAAAAGGGGCTTTGTCCTAATGTGATATTCATGAAGCCAGAAAAGATGGAGTCTATTTTGGGTGCTTATGTTTCTGAAAACAATATCCCTCAGTTTAGATGTGCTGAAACAGAAAAATTTCCACATGTAACCTTCTTTTTTAATGACTACCGTGAAGAGCCATTTCCTCTTGAAGATCGTGCTTTGATCCCAAGTCCAAAAGATTGTTCTACCTATGACGAGAAGCCTGAAATGTCTGCCTATGCAGTTCGTGATGCTGCGATTGAAGCAATCGAGTCAAAGAAATATGGTTTGATTATCATTAATTTTGCTAATCCGGATATGGTTGGTCATACGGGTGTGGTTGAGGCTTGTATCAAAGCCTGTGAAGTGGTGGATGAATGTCTGGATGCTATTTTGAATTCATTGGATAAAGTATCGGGTAAGGCTATCATTACAGCCGACCATGGTAATTCCGATAAATTATGGAATGAAACGACGGAATCAGCCCATACGGCTCATACTTTGAATCCTGTAGAAGTCGTAGTATATGGTACAGACTGTAAGGATTTAGTGCTTAAGTCAGAAGGCTGTTTAGGAAATATCGCTCCGACTTTATTGGACTTGATGGGTTTAAGTAAACCTGAGGCAATGTCTCAAGATTCATTGATTCAGTAGGGATTGGCAGTCACCTGAAATAGGTGTATTACAACCTGGCTATTTAAAATCAAAAGCTAGCTAAGGGGCGGGAAATAAGTTCCAACATTTTCGCCTCTGAGTATTTTTTGGAATAGTTCTGGATCGTCTCCGCTACCAATAAACATACCGCAATTATTTTCCATAGCTATTTGGGCGGCACTGAGTTTGCTGACCATTCCGCCTACGGACATTTCATTTTGTGTGCCGCTAGCAAGTGCTTTAATGTCTGAATTGATTTCATTGACTATGGGAATAACCGCATTGCCATTATTTGGATTCATTAAGCCTGAAACATTCGATAAGATGAGTAGCAGGTCAGCTCCAATCGCTTTAGCTACAAGTGCCGATAGAGTATCATTATCACCAAACTTTATTTCTTCAGAACTAACGGTGTCGTTTTCATTCACTACGGGAATGGAATTGGTGGATAAAATATGATTGATTGTATTAATCACCGCTGAATGACGAATCGATGAAGAAAGGTCTTCCTGAGTGAGCAAGATTTGAGCGACTGTTAAGTCATAGCAGTCAAATTTATTTTGCCATAGATTAATTAACTGAGTCTGCCCAATAGCTGCACAAGTTTGTAGTTCATTCAAAGCAGTTGGGCGTTTTTTGATTTTTAATCGTGCCATGCCTAAGCCAATAGCTCCTGAGCTAACAAGAATAACATCGATGCCTTGGCTTTTGAGATAAGCGACCTCCTTACAGATGGTTTCAATGCAAGTATTGTTCACTAAGCCTTGATCGGTACGCAAAATACCCGTGCCTAATTTTATGACAATTTTTTTAGCCTGTGCGAGTGGGACCATAAAAATCCAATTAGATGAAGTGATTTATACTTGTTTTAAGTCCGCTTCTTTCTTACCCAAATAATCATTTATCTTTTGAATAAAGTCATCGTGCTCTTTTTGTACCTCTTTTTCATGACGCTTATAATCATCTTCTGAGAGGCCTTCTTTTTGAGCGTTTTTCAATTGATCCAAAGCATCACGTCTGATCTGTCGAATGCGGATTTTTCCATCTTCAGCTATTGAACCTGCTGTCTTAACTAATTCTTGACGGCGATCACCTGTTAATTCAGGAACAGGAACTCGCAAGATTCCGCCATCAGCAATAGGATTAAGGCCTAAATTCGCATTTTGGATCGCTTTTTCGATATCCCCAGAAATACTTTTATCCCAAGGCTGAACCACTATGGTTTTTGCGTCGGGTGTTGTAACAGCAGCACATTCTTTCAGTGACATTGTGCTTCCATAGGCATTCACTTTCACAGCATCCAACATTGCTGGTGAAGCTTTTCCTGTATGTAGGTTATTAAACTCATTCAGCGTGTGCTCAATGGTTTTGTTCATATCTGACTTAAGCTTTTCGAAAATAGGCGTTGTTTCCATAATATCTATATTTATTCGTCGTTGACTAAAGTACCAATTGATTCGCCCATCACTGCTTTGAGGATAGAGCCTGATTCTTGCATACTAAAGACTAATATTGGCATTTTGTTTTCCATGCACAATGAAAAAGCAGTCGAGTCCATGATTTTTAAACCTTGTTTAAGGGCAGACATATATGGGATGTGATCGTACTTAATTGCATCGGGTTCTTTAACTGGGTCTTTATCATATATCCCATCCACCTTGGTTGCTTTAAATAAAATATCGGCACCTATTTCACTCGCTCTTAAAGCTGCAGTTGTATCGGTTGAGAAGTAGGGGTTGCCAGTGCCTCCTGCGAAGATAACGACTCGTCCACGCTCTAGGTGACGGGTAGCACGTCTTAAAATAAAAGGTTCGGCTAGTTTATCCATCGGAATAGCACTTTGTAAGCGAACGGTAACGCCCATTTTCTCTAGGCAGTCCATAATCGCTAATCCATTGATGACGGTTGAAAGCATGCCCATGTAATCACCAGTGGTTCGATCAATGCCTCGCATTTCTGAACCATTTAAGCCTCGGAAGATATTACCACCACCAATAACAAGTCCAATTTCTACGCCAGCTTCTGATACTTCTTTCACTTCTTTACAGACGGTTTCCAAGATTGAGGCATCAATTGGATCGCCATCGACTGTATTTCTTAAAGCTTCCCCGCTTAACTTGAGAACTATACGTTTGAATTTAGGCTCTTTTTTAATTTTATTATCTTCCATTAAAAACCCTTTAAAGCTTACTTTTTTAATCTCGTCAACCTTCTCATTGAAAGTTTCTTACATAGATTTCTTGACGATTAGCTTTAGTTTGGTTCTATTTTTCATTTCTAGGCCGATGGTGTAATGGTAACACTACTGTTTTTGGTACAGTCATTTGGGGTTCGAGTCCCTATCGGCCTGCCAATTCTTTTACTTATTTTTAGATAAAATATTTCAT
>WTIG01000107.1 GCA_011522825.1 Puniceicoccaceae bacterium | reverse complement strand
GTTATAATAAGTATAAAATACAATTGGAATAGAACTAAAACTACGAATAGCCTCAACTAGCTTAAAAACTTTTTCACTCGTCATGCCTGATTCAAGCGCTCGTTGAGCCGCAAGCTGATTCGTTAAACCGTCGGCTAAAGGGTCTGAAAACGGTACCCCTAATTCTAAAATATCAATGCCTGAATCAATCAAACTACGACACGCCTCGATTGAATCTTCATAATTAGGATCACCAGCACATAGATAAGCAACGAAACAGGCACGCCCTTCTTTTTTACACTGTGCAAAAGTATTTTGGATTCTAGAATTCACAGTTATGATTCATTTTTTTAATCCCCTTGATTGCAACAAAAAACTGCACTTAAGGCGAATCAGCGTTGAACAAAGCTTTTTTCAATCAAAGGAAGCATCTCTCCTTTTCGGAATAATGAAACCTGACCCGTGCTACTTGAGACAACTACGCATAAGCAATCAACCACGCTAGTTATGGCTGCAGCAGCGGCATGACGACTTCCATAACCACTAGGCAAACGATGGTTATAATCTGGAGCATGGATCAATGACCCTGCCGAAAGTAAAACTCCATCACCTCGAATAACAAAAGCCCCATCAATCGTTGATAATTCCTTAACCGTTTCATCCATAAATGGATTCAGTATATTTCGATCCTCTTCATCGTATCCGTGAAACGGATTTAGAATTAATGGTTTTGTATATTGATTAATTTTATCGGCACTACCGATTGTGAATAAGCAGCCAACTGAATGCCCTTCCCGACCTTCCATGGCCAATTCTGTGGCAATTCCCAACACACGCTCAACCACTTCAGGTAAAACATTTGAAGGCAATACATCTGAGCGATCAATTAACAAAGACCTAAACTCACGATCAATGTCCACCACAACAACACTATCAAATTGATTACTCTGTGGAATCCCTCCAATACAACACAAACGATCTGTACTTTTGAAGACACCTCTGGCTAAACCAATCAAAACGGCACTTCTCAATTGAGACAATCGCTGTTGGCTGTAAGCACGAACCGGCAAAACTGCATCAATTTTATCTTTAAGCTTAATCGCCTCAGAGCTACCATGAGCAATCAGAACCGTCTTAAAACCATTAAAGAAATCACCAATCTCAATCCCACCTCCGAAGGTATCACCAAATACGACAACCGAGGAACAATTAGAACCCTTAGCGATCTTTGCCGCCTCTTTAAGCATTAAGAAATTAAATCGATTATGCCCCTGAATGGTGGTTCGTCCCTGCCCTCCAAAAACGGACTTTAATTCTCGTTTAAACTCAATCAAAGACTGAGCACTCGCTAATCGAGCCATTTGTGCATTGTCTTGAAAGACTCTTGCCAGTGCGGCCAAGCCGTACAAATAGCTACGGGCATTTTCTGCAGCTAATAATAAAAATAGATAACGAATCTCTGGGTAATCCCTCTGCCCTTTAAATTCTAAACCTTTGGGACAACGGCCGACTGCAATCATATAAGGGCGTTTCATTTTGACACGAGCATGCGGTAAACAAACTCCATTGCCTAAGTAAGTTGTCATTTGAGTTTCCCGATCCAACAACTCTTCCATCAAATCAGACTTTTTAATACGAGTCGCTTTTGGTAATTCACACACATCGAGCAACTCTTCTAAAGCACCTTTAAAATCATGACTCTCAATATCAATGACTCTATTTTGTGCTATATAACGATCGATTCGCATAATCTTATAAAAATTTTTATCTGCTCACTGTCAACGAGTTACTCGAATTATCCAAAGATAAATAAGCCTGCTTTAGAATAATTATTCATTGCAGTTAAATTGAATTTTTAAATACTCCTCTTATATTCTCGCTAAAATTAATTCATGCAAAAACAGAATACTATATTGATTTATTCGGGGGGTATGGACTCTACGGTCTTGCTCTACAAACTATTGAAAGACAATTACACGGTCCGCTGTCTTTCAATTGACTATGGTCAGAAACATAAAAGAGAACTCCAATACGCGAAAAGCCTTTGCGATCAATTGTCGGTTGAACATAAAATCATAGACCTGACTTCGGTCACTGAATTGTTATCCAACAGTAGTCTCGTCAACCCAGAGCAAGCCATACCTCATGGGCATTACGAAACCGATTCAATGAAAGCTACTGTTGTTCCTAATCGAAATATGATTCTCCTTTCTTTAGCGACTGCTTGGGCAATAAACTGTAAAGCCAGCTCAGTTAGTTACGCAGCTCATGCCGGAGACCACACAATCTATCCTGACTGCCGAGAACCTTTTGCTGAAGCTATGAATGAGGTCATGCACTTATGTGATTGGCATTCAGTAACGCTCAACCGTCCTTTTGTTGATATGACAAAGGCTGATATTAATAAACTAGGAGCAGATCTCGAAGTGCCTTATGAAAAAACCTGGTCTTGTTATGAGGGCAATGAACTACATTGCGGAAGTTGTGGCACTTGCATAGAACGCAGAGAGGCCTTTTACTTAGCTGGATTTGAAGATCCTACAGAATATGAGGCTCACGCACCGACGCTTCAACAAATGCTTGAAACCAATTGGAAATTGAATGAGGAATAATTAATCATGCTTACCTGCTCAAAAGTTTATAAAGATATACCCTTTGCTCACAGACAACCCTTGCACAAAGGGCATTGCTCAAAAATACACGGTCATAATTGGTCAATCATCATTGAATTTGAAGCAAAGGAATTAGACGCAAATGGCTTTGTTGTTGATTTTGGTAATTTGAAATACATCAAAGCATTCATTGATGAACACCTAGATCATGCTTGTCTTTTTTCGAAAGAAGATAGTCAGGTACAAGACTTGTCCCAAAGTGAATTTAAGGATTTATTTAAAATTTTATGGGTCGACAATGCCTCCTGTGAGGGAATAGCTCAGTTTCTTTTTGAAACATTTTCTCAATTGGTCAAAGAAAAGGAAGCCGGTCGTGTCTCTATTCGCAGTCTTAAACTCTATGAAGACGAGAAAAATTTTGTTAGCTATGCCCCGAAATCCTAATGCTTAAGCGAACATTAAGCATCTTAAAACTATGAGTGTAAACGGTAAGCTTCCCATCTATGAACAGTTTTTCACTTGGCAAGGTGAAGGCATTCATCAGGGCCGATCCGCTTATTTTATTCGTACCTTTGGCTGTCCCGTTCATTGCCCATGGTGTGATAGTGCAGGCACTTGGCACCCTGATTTCATTCCCAAGACTATTGAGAAAATACACCCAAAAGATTTGGTAGAAAATGCTAAAAAAAATAAGGCCAGCTTAGTTGTGGTTACTGGGGGCGAACCGACTATCCATGATTTAAACGAACTTTGTGAGCTTTGCTCTGAAGCTAATTTACCTGTTCACTTAGAAACCTCGGGTGCGTTTGAGATTAAAGGAGAGTTTGATTGGATCACCCTATCCCCAAAAGAATGGAAATTGCCACTTCTGGAAAATATTCAATCGGCCAATGAAATTAAGCTGATTGTTGATTCTGATTCTGCCATTCACCAATGGATAGAGCGTTTCCCAGAGATTGCACAAGTGGAAACGGTTTGGCTACATCCTGAATGGTCGAAAAGAAATGATGCATCTATTTTAGATGCGATAACACAATGGATCAAAGATCACGGGGACCCTTATCGGGCGGGCTATCAAATACACAAACTTTTTTCAGCCGACCAAAAAGACAGCCAATCAAAACCCAATGTTCCATTGGGCGGAGACATCGAATTAGGCTTTTAAACAAACTTTCTTTATTATGACTTTAGAAGAGCGATTGAATCACTTTTTGAACACAGATCCAAAAATCGATCCCTCGGCCTATATTGCTGAAGGTGCGACCGTCATAGGAGCCGTTGATCTAAAAAGAGATGTCAGTATTTGGCATAGTGGGGTTCTCCGGGGCGACATAAATAGCATTACCATTGGTGAAGGCTCTAATATTCAAGATGGTTCTGTCGTTCATCTTGCTGATGACTTCGGTGTCTCTATCGGAAAATACGTAACTGTGGGACACTCAGCCGTTATTCATGCATGTACAATCCAAGATGAATGCCTCATTGGCATGAATGCAACGATTCTTGATGGTGCTATTATCGGCAAGCAATCTATCATCGGGGCAAATGCCCTAATTACCAAAGGGACCCAAATTCCGGAAGGTTCTCTTGTCTTAGGATCTCCCGCTAAAGTTGTACGTAAATTGACTGAAGAAGAACGCATATCGATTAAGCCATGGGCGGAAAAATATGTTTTTACTGCGCAATTTCATAAGTCCAAATTTTCTGCAAAAAGTTAAAGGATTGTTTGCAATAATCTAAATTACTATTGCAATTTACACTATTGAGACTAATTCTCAAACAGATCATGCAGCTGAATCAAATAAAAGATAAAGGACACTACAAGGTACTCAAAATGGACGAGTCACAACGTTGCATCAGTCGATTAATGGACATGGGATTGCTTCCAGGAGAACGAATTCGCGTCCGCCATGAAGCACCTCTTGGAGACCCTATATCAATAGAATTCAGAGATTGTCACGTCTCTATTCGCTTGAAAGACGCCGAATACTTGGAAGTCGATTACATTAATGATTCTACCGAATCAAAATAATGATGGATAAGTCCTTATCAACAATTGCTTTAATTGGAAACCCTAATACGGGGAAGACCTCTTTATTCAATGCCTTAACAGGTCAGAAACAGAGAGTGGGCAATTATCCAGGTGTCACCGTTGAGAAAAAATCTGGCCTTTGGAAACTGAGTCCAACAGAAACTTTAACCGTCATCGATCTGCCGGGTACCTATAGTTTAAGTGCCCAAACAATAGATGAACGTATCACGGTTGATGTTTTATCCGGGACGATACCTGATCTGAGTCCTAGCTTAATGATTATTGTTATCGATGCAGAAAACTTGCAAAGAAATCTATTTTTAGCCTCGCAAGCATCTGAATTAGGTGTGCCGATTGTCATTGCTTTGAATTGCTGGGATATTGCGGAAAGAAAAGGCATACAAATCGATTCAAAATTGCTTGAAAAACGTCTGGGTGTTCCAGTCGTCCCCACTGTTGCGAATCAAGCAAAAGGCATCGATAGTTTAGCTCTGGCGGTTAAAACAGCCCTCAATAACAAAGCGATCATGGTTCGCCCCAAATGGCCAGAGCCAGTACAAGAGGCAGTAGAAACGCTCAAAAGGGATTTAAGTGATATTGATAAAACATCTCAATCGCTTTCAAACGGTGAAATACAACGATTAATATTTGATGCATCGAGTGCGGTAACGGAAAGACTCAAAGGCGATCAAACAGAAATTTCAGAAGCGATCGAGAAAGCAAAAGAAACCGTTCATAAAGGCGGCTTCCATCCAAATGCCGTAGAATCAATCATACGATTTCGGTTTTTAAAACCGATACTTGCTGATATTATCGCTCGGCAAGCTACGCTAAAAAAAGCAATCCATACAGAAAGTATCGACCAACTGCTATTACATCGTTTTTGGGGCTTAGTCATTTTTGTTGGAATGATGTATTTTGTTTTTCAATCGGTGTATTCTTGGTCAGGTCCATTTATGCAATTGATTGAAGATGGCATTGCTCATGTCCAATCAATTGCCTCCTCTGCTTTAGTCAGTACGCCTATGCTCCAAAGTTTAATTGTGGATGGTGTCCTCAGTGGCGTTGGTGCCTTTGTCATATTTTTGCCGCAAATCTTGGTTTTATTTTTGTTCATATCGCTCCTTGAAGAAACTGGATACATGGCACGAGCCGCCTTCCTCATGGATAAACTGTTTCAATGGTGCGGACTCAATGGGAAAAGTTTTGTCCCACTTTTATCGAGTTATGCCTGTGCCATTCCTGGAATCTTAGCCACACGTACTATCAATGATAAAAAGATACGCATCATCACCATAATGATTGCCCCTTTGATGAGTTGTTCGGCTCGCTTACCGATTTACATATTGATGATTGGAATATTTGTTGAGCCAATCTATGGACCTGCAATTTCTGGTATTACGCTTTTCTTTATGCACTTTATTGGCGTATTGGTGGCTGCTCCCGCTGCCTATTTATTGAATCGTTGTATTCAAAGAAAAAGCATAGCCACGCCTTTTGTTATGGAGTTGCCTCGTTATCGAGTTCCAAACCTTAAAAATATTTGCAGTCGAATTTATGAAAGCGGCTATGCTTTCATCAGCAGTGCCGGTACTTTAATTTTTGCATTTACCATTGTGATATGGGCGCTCTTTTACTTCCCTCGTCCAGCATCAATAGAAAGCGAAATACGCAGTCAAAATACGGTCGAATTGTTAGACGAATCCAGCCTACAAGCAAAAATTGACAGTGCTTATTTAGAGAACAGTTTTGGAGGTCAGTTAGGAAAAGGGCTTCAACCCATATTCAACTCGGCAGGCTACGATTGGAAAATTACGGTTGCGGTCATTGCTAGTTTTCCAGCAAGAGAAGTGATAATCGCAACACTTGGTATTTTATATTCCTTAGGCGGTGAAATGGACGAAAACTCAAGAGACTTAAGGGCTTCCTTAAAAAATGCAACCTGGGAAGATGGAGAACGAAAAGGCCAGCCTGTCTTTAATCTAGCAGTCGCCTTCTCTATTATGATATTTTTTGCACTCTGTATGCAATGCGGTGCTACTGTTGCCATAATTGCTCAAGAGTTAAATTGGTTTTGGGCGATAGGCTCATTTATAACACTCAGTTCTATGGCTTGGGTAGCGAGTATCCTAACCTATCAATCGATAAGCTTTTTTCTATGAACCTAATGGATTCAATCATAGTG
>WTIG01000104.1:4204-6810 GCA_011522825.1 Puniceicoccaceae bacterium | reverse complement strand
ACCTTACAGAGTGCTCAAAATGTGCTCTGGAGATATTGGATTCCCTCATGCAATGCAGTATGACTTAGAGGTTTTTGCTGCAGGTCAAAAACGTTGGTTAGAGGTTTCTAGTTGCAGTAACTTTACGGATTTTCAAGCTAGAAGGGCAGGCATTCGCTATCGTGATGCTGATGGCAAGATTCATACCGCCCACACGCTTAATGGGTCAGGCCTGGCTATTCCGCGTGTGTTAGCGGCTATTCTTGAAAATAACTTGCAAGAAGACGGCCGAGTAAAAGTGCCGAAAGTCCTACAAAAATGGATGAACCAAGAATTTATCGGTGATGCCGTTTAATCTAGTAAATTTTTAAAAGCACCTTTAGAAAGTAACTATGATCGATATATTTTTTGACGCACTCAAAGCAGGCAATCCACTTTATTGGGGCGGTTTTCTTGTCGCTATTTTCTTCCTCTTTAAATTTCTCAAAGGGCTTGGTAAATTTGTACTCGTTTTGCTTATCCTAGCCGCTATCGCTTACACTATATTTTATTTCTATCCTGAATTTTTTGAAACGCTTTTAAAACAAGCACAAGATGTCACTGAAGAAATAGATTTATAAGCACAGGTCTGTAGCCTAACTAAATCCGATTGAATATGTCCCAAAAGCCGAAAACAGCGATCACTCCAACCCGAGAAGAAAACTATCCTGAATGGTACCAGCAGGTTATCAAAGCCGCAGACCTCGCCGAGACTTCACCCGTTCGTGGTTGCATGGTGATTAAGCCATGGGGTTATGCCATTTGGGAAAATATCCAAAAAGAGCTCGATAGACGCTTTAAAGCAACTGGTCATAAAAATGCTTATTTCCCTCTGTTCATACCCATGCGTTATTTGCAGAAAGAGGCCGATCATGTCGATGGCTTTGCTAAAGAATGTGCGGTTGTCACTCATTCACGACTCGAAGCAGACGAGAATGGGCAACTTCAACCGGCTGGCCCACTCGATGAACCTTTAATCGTTCGACCCACCTCTGAAACCATCATTGGTGAACTCTTTGCCAAATGGGTACAATCTTATCGAGACTTACCGCTTCTCATCAATCAATGGGCCAATGTAGTTCGTTGGGAAATGCGTACACGACTCTTTCTTAGAACGTCAGAATTTCTTTGGCAAGAAGGGCATACTGTCCACGCAACCGAAGAGGAAGCAATGGAAGAAACACGCACCATGCTCGATGTCTATGCCGATTTTTCTGAGAAATACTTAGCCATGCCCGTCATCAAAGGAGAAAAAACCGAAGCGGAACGCTTCCCAGGTGCCGTCTCTACGTATTCCATCGAAGCGATGATGCAGGATAAAAAAGCACTTCAAGCTGGCACCTCTCATTTCCTCGGACAAAACTTTGCTAAATCCAGCTCGATTAAATTTTTAAATGCCGAATCTAAAGAAGAACACGCATGGACAACCTCCTGGGGTGTATCCACTCGTCTTGTCGGCGGATTAATTATGACTCATTCCGATGATGATGGACTCGTATTGCCACCAGCCATCGCACCAGCACATATTGTCATTCTACCCGTCACTCCAAAGCCCGATTCACGAGAGGCCGTGTTAGAATACTGTCGCAATTTAAAACAATCACTCGAAGCCCAAAACTACCTAGGTGAGCCTATTCGTGTTGAGCTCGATGATCGAGATATCCGAGGCGGAGAAAAAACATGGTCTTGGGTGAAGAAGGGTATTCCCGTTCGCATTGAAGTCGGTCCAAGAGATATGGAAAAAGACGCCGTATTTTACGCCAGAAGAGACAAAGCGGTGAAAGACAAAGTCAGCCAAGACACAAAAACCTTTGTTTCTGAAATTTCTGCACTGCTTGAAAACATCCAAAGCCAATTATACAAGAAGGCCAAAGACTTTCAAAAGAGCCATACTCAAGTCATCGATAGCCAAGAAGACTTTGAGGCTTATTTCAGCCAAGAAGATGCAGGCTATGCCTCAGTCGGCTTCTGTCTCGATAGCCAACTAGAAGACGAACTGGCCAAGCGATTGAAGATCAGCGTGCGTTGTATTCCAAATGATACCGTATCAGAAACCGTCCCCTGTATCTTTACTGGAAAAGAAGGCAAACGAGTGATTTTTGCCCGTTCGTATTAAATCTTTCAATACGAAGGTCAATCCATCATCGCACCATCGCCATCCAACTTTTTTAATTTCGGGCGAATCACCATTTGGCAGTAGGGGTGGCGTTCATTGTTTCGATAAAAGTCTTGGTGGTAATTCTCCGCAGGGTAAAAAGTATCGGCAGGAGCAATTTGAGTGACAATAGGCTCTGCAAAAAGGTTGCTTGCTTCAGCCATTGAAGCTTCAGCCACTTCAGCTTGTTCTTCTGAATGGGTGAAAATCGCTGAACGGTATTGCGTTCCCACATCCGCACCTTGACGGTTTAAAGTCGTCGGATCATGAGCGAGCCAAAAACGCTTCAATAGTGCCTCATAAGTAATCACCTCAGGCTTAAAATGTATCTGAACAACCTCTGCATGACCAGTAAGACCCGTACAAATGGATTCATAAGTCGGATTCAAAGTCTCACCACCCATATAGCCCGAAACCACAGACTCCACTCCAT
>WTIG01000104.1:0-4104 GCA_011522825.1 Puniceicoccaceae bacterium | reverse complement strand
CTTAAAAATCATACAGTGAATCGTTTGAGATAAAATCGGATTAAATACTGATAATGCCAGGAATCAGCATCATCTTCTCATAAATCGCCACAACTTCATCCGAAGAGTGTACCATTTTATCTAAGCTAAAGGCACGATATCGGCCATTTGTGGACGGTCGAGAGGTCAAATTAGGGTCGTCCAATAACTCAATAACCTGATTCGCCTGCTCAATCGGCACAATAAATTTAAAAGGAAAAGACGCCGGCCACGTATAGTAAGCATCTAAACTACTTTTAAAGCTCTCCACTGAATCAGGATCGAACATCCGCTTAATATAGCCAAAAATGCTCATAAGTCTAAGCCAAATACATTTTTTTGAGATCAAGACTTGCCAGAGACTAAAATCATCACAATAAAAGCACACTTAGTTTTTTTAACACTTCTAACACTTGCCTAGGTGGTGGAATTGGTAGACACCCGGGACTTAAAATCCCGTGCCAGCAATGGCGTGCGGGTTCGAGTCCCGCCCTAGGCACCACTTTTAGGAAACAATTTGGAATAAATTCCTAAATCGGGCCTCGCATAAATAGCATGCCCAAGAACATTAAAAAACCAGTCGGAACCGTCAGTATCGGTTTATTGAAGCAATCCCACGATTCCCGTATCTGTTTAGTGCCTAGCCAGTGATGTTTTATTCCCCGCTAAGGTACCCGGGTAGGAAGCACCGCTTATCGCAATCCATTGCCGATATCTGTTCGCTTAATGGAATTAATGGGCATTATCTTGAGCCCTTTGCCGGTGGTGCCTCTGTCGCTCTAAAGCTCTTAATAGAAAACAAATTCGAGCGAATCACCATTAATGATTACGATCGTGCCATCTATGCCTTTTGGTACAGCGTGCTTCATCATAGCGAAGCCTTATGTCAGCACATTTTAGACACGGAAGTGAATATGCAAACGTGGCATCAGCAAAAGGCCATTTACAAAACCAAAGCATCGGCCGATCTGCTTTCACTGGGATTTGCCACCTTTTTTCTTAATCGTACCAATCGCTCAGGAATTCTCAACGGAGGGGTGATCGGTGGGCTTGAGCTAAAGGGGTCCTATAAAATGGATTGCCGATTCAAAAAAGCCAAACTGGTCGATCGTATAAGACGCATCGCACGCTTAAAGCATCGCATACAGGTCACGCATTTAGAGGCCCTCAGTCTAATCCAAATGATTCAACAAGATGCCCAAAGTGCCAATACCTTGGTGTATTTTGATCCACCGTATTATGCGAAAGGTTCTACCCTCTACATGAACTATTTTGATGACAGTCAGCACCAAGCCCTCGCTCAAGCCATCCAAGCGATGAAAAACATACCGTGGATCGTTTCCTATGATGCCAAGCCAGAGATACAGCAACTCTATCACTGGGTGCAACCTGAGCAGATCAAACAATTTGACCTTCATCATTTCGCCTACAAAAAAAGAGTCGGTAAGGAGATTCTCTTTTTTAGCGAGGGTCTAAAGCTGAAGAGTGGTTTCTTTTCTGAGAAAGCGTTCAGTCAAAAGATGGAAAAAGCTTCTGAAGTCGCACACTGCGACTTCGGTTAGAAAGGGGCAATTATAGGTTTGTGAGATAGCTAAAAACCAAACTTGGCTCGATTCTTGCATTATCAATGAGTGTATGGACCTTTTTCTTGATGAATTTATCGCAAATGAGCGTTTAGATGGCTCATTCCGTGGGCTTGTTTCAGAGGCCTATCGGCCAATTGCGGAACGAATTCTCTCTTGGAAAGCAGAAAAAGGGGGGCCTTTGGTGGTGGCGATTAATGGGGCTCAAGGGACGGGAAAATCGACCTTGTCTCGTTTTTTATCCGATTTTTTTCGTGTCAGTGCTGGTTTGAATGCCTGTGTCTTGTCTTTAGATGATTTGTATCTCAGTCGGGCAGATCGTTTGGCTCTTGGGGAGCAGGTGCATCCTTCGTTAGCGACTCGGGGGGTTCCAGGGACGCATGATACGGATTTGGGGATGGATTTAATAAAGACTTTTATCAGTGGTGCGGAAGGCGTGGTGCGAACGCCTCGTTTTCGTAAGGAGCTTGATGATCGTGTGGAGGCTTCGGAATGGTATTCGGTCGATTTGCCTGTGGATATTGTTTTGTTTGAGGGTTGGTGCGTTTCTTGCCGTGCGGAGTCGGGTGATTCGTTATCGGAGGCGATCAATGAATTTGAAGCAGAGTCGGATTCAGAGGGCGTGTGGAGAGGCTATGTGAATGCCTGCTTAGAGGGGGTGTACCGTGACTTATTTGCTTTGGTGGATCATACGATTATGCTGAGGGTGCCGAGTTTTGATTGCATTTTACAATGGCGTATGGAGCAGGAGGATAAGTTGCGATTACAGTGCGAGTCATTAGCGGATGGGGCAAAGCACCATTTTATGTCAGAAGCGGAACTGAGGCATTTTATTGCCCATTTTGAACGGCTGACTCGGTGGATGCTTAAGGATATGCCGAGTTTTGCCGATATCCTTTTGGATTTTAATGAGGATCGTTCCTTTAGGGGTTTGAAGATAAACGATGGCTAAGCAAGTACAGTGGATAGTGGTTACGGATTTAGATGCTTCTTTATTAGATGGGTCGTATTCTTATGCGTCTGCGATGGAGTCTTTGGAAGCGCTACAGACTTGCGATATCCCTGTGGTATGGAATTCGAGTAAAACTTTGGACGAGATGATCGAAATGGCGAAGGATTGGCCATTGAAGGATAAGCCGATCTTAGTTGGAGAAAATGGGGCAACTCTGGCCTTTCCTTCTGATACGGAGGACGTAGCTGAGGCTACGGAATCGGTATGGGGTGATTTTTTGCGAGCTGATGCGGTTAAGGGGGGCTACTTGTGCTTATTCGATTCGGAAGTGCGTGGTCTTATTCTAAGGACGATCCAATTATTGAAACAACAAAAGGGTTTCGCCTTCCGAGGGTTTTCAAATTTTAGCGATGAGGCTCTGATCGAATTAACGGGGCTATCGGACAAAGCGGTGCAATTGGCTAAAGCTCGTCAGGCGACTGAGCCGATTCTCTGGGAGGGCAGTGATGAGGATTATCTGAGCTTTGTTCAAATGATTAAGGGCTATGGATTCAAAGCTATCAGGGGTGGTCAGTTCACCCATATCATGGACACTAAATTCGACAAATCGATTGGTATGGCTTCGGTAGTGTCGCTCTTTGCTAAGCGTTATCCTGAGTCCGTTTGGAAAACCATTGCCCTAGGCGATAGTCCAAATGATGCGGTGATGTTGGAACAAGCTGATTTTGCAGTCGTTATTCCTAATAAGGCTAAGGGAACGATGACTTTAAAGCGTAAGGACTACATCCTTGCCGATGGTTATGCCTCCGAGGGCTGGAATGATTCAGTCCTAAAATTTTTAAAATCAACACAACAATTTATATGAGTGACTTTCATCAAAATGGTATCATTACCAATTTTCATAATTTAAAAACCCGTTCGGACGAGAGTTTGGAACGAGAGGTGTATAAGCTATCTCGGAAAAATCCAGTCGGGCTGATTTTGCCGTCTTTGTTTTCGGAATTTCAAGGGGCGGCTTTTCCACGTATTGTGGAAATCTTGTCGGAGATGGATTATATCGATGAGATTATAGTGGGTTTAGATCAAGCGACCGATACTGAATATAAGCACGCCTTGAAATTTTTGGAGGTGCTTCCCCAGAATGTCAAAGTCTTATGGAATGGCGGGCCACGCTTAAGAAAAATCGATGCGGTTTTGAAGGACTATAATTTATCGCCAATGCAGGAAGGGAAGGGGCGAAATGTATGGTTTATGTTTGGTTATTTATTGGCGAGTAACCGATCGAAGGTCGTGGCGATTCATGATTGCGATATTTTGACCTACCATAAGGAGATGCTGACCCGTTTGATTTACCCTGTGTTGAATCCTAGTCTTAATTTCTCTTACAGTAAGGGCTATTATGCGAGAGTGGCTGACAATAAAATGAATGGGCGTGTGTGCCGTTTGTTAATAACTCCCTTGTTGCGCGCTTTGAAGAAGGTCTGCGGAGAAACCGACTATTTGGATTATATGGATAGCTTTAAATATGCCTTGTCGGGTGAATTTGCTTTC
>WTIG01000173.1:2500-23814 GCA_011522825.1 Puniceicoccaceae bacterium | reverse complement strand
ATCTAAATTAGTAATGCAAATGGGTATATCCAAACAATTATTTTTTAAACTATTACTCTGTACGGTACTCACTCAGGCTTCATTTTCTCTCTTAAATGCGAGACCCATATCCTATCCTGATAGTTGGACATTTATGCAAAAACATAATTGGGAAAAGACCACCGTCCATGTTCACTATTCGCCAAATGCAAAAAACTCAATCGGTTATCTCGGAGCTTACTATCAGAAAGAGAATGATCGCTTACATGCGCTACAGTGGAACCATCTAGTATTTAGAAACAATGAAAAAAAATCTCAGTCGAATCTCTATTCCAAAATTCATTTGGGTCGTTTGGAAAAAGCGATAAGCGAAAAAAATGTTTTTCATGGTGCTTTTAACCTCTCTTATGATTGGGAAACAAGAAAGCATTTCTTTCTTTATACTGCAGAAGTCGAATACACAGATGACAACGAAGTTGAATCGACTTCTTTTCACCAAATAGCACGGATAGGAATTGCCCCCTATGTTGCACCGTACGGAAAAATCCATACCTGGTTTATGCTTCAATTTGAACACCATCCTGATGACTTAGATTCCGACAACCACTTCATCGTCACACCAATGGTTCGTTTTTTCAAAGGCGATTACCTTTGCGAGATCGGCTTAAATTCAAATAATCAATTACTATTTAACTCTATAATCAGATTCTAAAAAATGAAAACTGTTACCGTACTTCTAAGTATCTTCTTCTTATCCTCTTTAAATGTCTTATCTGCTGCTGAAGACAGTTATGATATAACCATCCATGTCAAAGGACTCGTATGTGATTTTTGTGCGCGCAGTGTGGAAAAGACATTCAGTAAAACCAAAGTTGTAGAACACATAAATGTAGATTTAGACAAAGGCGTTATCGAGCTTGAACTCAAAGAGGGGGAAACTCTCTCTGATGAAAAAATCAAAGAGCTGATAAAAGCGAACGGCTATGCCTTAGAGTCTATAGAAAGAAACAAATGAAAAACGCTTTATCGTATTTCACCCTCTTCTTCTCAACAAGCACACTGCTTTGTTGTGCATTGCCTGCTCTATTAGTTGCAATCGGTGCGGGCGGTGTTATGGCCTCTATCTATGCAAATGTTCCCGGCTTCACAACCTTTGTTCAAAATAAAAACCTCATATTCATAATCGTAGCAGTACTATTATTAATCAATGGGCTTTTCCTTTGGTTAAACCGAAATGCACCCTGCCCCTTAGATGCAAAGAAAGCAATGATCTGCATGAAATCCCGAAAAATAACCCGTATAATTTATTTTATATCTTTAGGGATTTATTTTGTAGGGTTCTTTTTCTCCTACTTAGCGGTAAAATTGATTTAATAATCAGGTTTTCACTCTTTCCATCAGCTGATCAATCACGACTGATGCCAAGCTGAAGCCAATCGTACCCGTCAACATAGTTGAAGAGCCAAATCCTGCATCACAATTTAAACGATAATCCCCGCCTTTTTCTCTTTCACAACTGACAGTTCCATCCGCATGGGGGAATGAAGGCTCTTCCTCAGAAAAGACACAAGGCACATGAAACTTCTGGCGTTCAAACTTTGAAAAGCCATAATCTCTTCTAAGTCGTTTTCTCACCTGCAATAATAAAGGGTCATTTTTTGTTTTCGCTAAATCGTTCACCACGACTTTAGTTGGGTCTGTTTTACCACCGCCTCCACCACAAGTAACGATCGGCAATTTTCTTTTTTTCGCTTCAGCAATAAGTAAAGATTTGTGAGCAACAGAATCGATTGCATCCACAATACAGTCATACCCTTGAGATAATAGTTCATCTGCAGTTTGTTCAGTAAAAAATTGTGTTTTTTCAAACACCTTACATTCAGGGGCAATTTCAGAAATTCGTTCTTTCAAAGCCGTAGACTTAAATTGCCCCACCGATGAATCCAAAGCTTGAATCTGGCGATTCACATTACTTAAACAAACCTCATCGAGATCAATCAAAGTTAAATGACCAATACCCGAACGTGCTAAAGCTTCAACTGTCCAAGATCCAACGCCACCCAAGCCAACAATAGCAACGTGTGCTTTGGGTAATATATCCAAGGCATGCCGACCATATAATCGCCCTAATGCACTAAACCGTGTTGAATAATCGCTCATCTAAATAAATCTGCCATAAAAGCACTGAAAAATGCCACCATTAAATCAATCTAAAAATTCGCTTCCACTTTATCTTTTTTATGCCAATGTAACTGCATGGTAGAATTAGACTCAGTCATTTCTTATTGTCATAAACGCTTAAGCATTGATTCGATAACCGATTTTGAAAATGCACAAAACGGTCTACAACTCGAAAACAACGGTACGGTTACAAAAATTGCTGCCTCTGTTGACGCAGGCTTAATTCCGCTCCAACAAGCTTCACAAGTAAATGCTGATTTCCTCCTTTGTCACCATGGTTTATTTTGGTCACCGATCACACCGATCAGGGATCATAACTATAAAAAAATCAAAATGGCAATGGATCACAACATAGCTGTATTTAGTGCGCATCTGCCCCTGGATTGTCATCCTGAGATTGGCAATAATGCTCTATTGGCTAAGGCACTGGAATTAGAAGTAGTCGACACCTTTCTTGAATATAAAGGCACTAACTACAGCTTCATTTGTCAATCGAATGGCTGTACACGAAGTATGCTTACTGAACGCCTTAAGGCATTATTTCCAAACACCTTTTCATCAATATTATACGGAAGCGAAACCCCTAAAAGAATTGCTGTATTAACTGGAAGTGGCCAAAGTGCGGTGCCTTATTTAAAAGCTAATAATATCGATACATTGATTACTGGAGAACTAAAGCAACATCACTTTAATATGGCTCAAGAGATGGGTCTTAATTTATACCCTTGTGGCCATTATGCTACCGAAACTTTCGGAGTGAAAGCATTGGCAGAGGAACTCGCAAATCATTTTAAAATCGAATGGACGTTTTTAGAACAAGACTGTTTAATCTAAACATTTCAAAAAAGTAATGAAGACAATAGCAATTATTAATGGCCCCAACCTTGACCGACTCGGTGCAAGAGAACCCTCAATTTACGGCGATCAAACACTGAGTGATCTTGAAAAGCAAATGACAGCTGAAGCAGAATCACTCGGTCTCAAATTAGAGTTTCATCAATCAAATCACGAGGGCGTTATTATTGATACTATCAATAAGACACTGAGTGAATCGGATATTGCAGGCATTATTATCAATCCTGGCGCACTCACGCACACTAGCCTTGCTTTAAGAGACGCACTTGCAGGATGTGACATCCCTGCAATAGAGGTACACATTAGCAATATTTATCAAAGAGAAGAGATTCGACAAACTTCGATGTCTGCACCTGCATGCAAAGGGGTGATTTCAGGTCTTGGCTTTGAAGGCTATGTAGCAGCACTTCGTTTCTTAAATACGATTATTTAATCAACTCTTTGACCTCACTCGTTTCTTGAGTTTCTGAACTATCGAGTGCGACTAAGTTATTTAAATTTCCAAAGTATTCGTGAATGTCTTTAACGATATTCACATCTTTAAAAGTAGAATCAAACAATTCTCTTTTTTCGGATTTTAAGGATTGGATACGCTCTTCGATTGTTCCTTTGGTAATCATCCTGTAGATAAAGACTGGCATTTTTTGACCCATTCGATGAACACGATCAATCGCTTGATTTTCTACAGCTGGGTTCCACCATGGGTCCATAAGAAATAGATAATCAGCTGTATTCAAAGTTACGCCAGTACCACCCGCCTTAAGGCTTACTAAAATAATCGCTGAATTGGGATCCTCTTGAAATTCTTTAACTGGCTGGCTGCGATCTCTGGTTGAGCCTGTAAGCTCATATATATTCAAGTCAGGAAAATGCTTTTTCAATAATGGGTTCAGTCGATCGATTAATTTTACGAACTGGCTAAAAATGACCACTTTGCGTTTTTTGATTCCATCAAAAGCTTCATTCAATCGAGACAAGAGAACAATCACTTTGCCACTATCCTCAACATCAAAGTCCACCTCTGGGATAATTCCTGGATCGCAGCAAACCTGTCTTAAGCGGGTCAACAAGGTGAATAAACTGAGGCCCTTTTGTTCAATCGTTTCACTTGAAGTATCATTAACCAATGCCAATTCTTTATTTAAGAAAGCATTGTAGATTGTCTTTTGCTGACCCTTTATTGGACAAATTAAATCAACTTCTGTCTTTGCCGGCAACTCTTGAGCCACACGTTCTTTTAATCGCCGTAAAATAAATGGACTGATCTGTTTTTTAACATGATCCGAAAATTCTGATATCCAACTCAAATTACCTGATTGAAGTGCCGATTCAAATTCTTGCATTGAACCCATCAAGCCAGGCATCAAGAAATTAAAAATTGACCATATATCTAAGAGTTTATTTTCAATAGGCGTTCCCGTAATTGCTAGGCGATATTTACCATCTAATAGATAACAAGCTTGGCTTACCTTTGCTAATGGATTTTTAATACATTGAGCTTCGTCCAATATTAAATATTCAAAGGAAACTGTCTTTACTTGATCAATATGCCTTCTCAAAAGAGAATAGCTCGACAACCATAATGTGCCCTTTTCATTATTCGGTAATTGATCCGATTTCAAAATTCTCACCTGTAGACTCGGATACCATCGCTCTATCTCCATTTTCCATACTGGCACGACACTCGCAGGGCAAATAATTATGCTGGATCGATCAAACTCTGCACAATGGGCAATCAATGTAAGCACCTGAAGTGTTTTTCCTAAGCCCATTTCATCTGCGAGCAAACAATGTCCCCCATTATTGAACATATGATGCATCCATGCGACACCTTCTGCTTGATATTCTCTTAAAAAATCAGGCAAATCGCTCTCAAGATTTTCATGTTTCTTTTTGCTTTTTAATAGGCGATCCCTCCAACGTTTTAACTCCCCCGCTAAATCAAGTTGTATTCCCTTATCCAGCCATAAAGAATACAGCATATAACGTGGCCATTCTTTTAATTTTTTTTCATCAAAACTGATCTCCCAATTTTTAATCGCCTTGGATTGTTCTTCTTGAATGGAAATGATTCCTTTACCCTTAATAAAGTGAGTGCCTTTTGCATATTTGGTTAAATATTGGGCATCTTCCATATCCATTAATTCTGAACCCAGTCGGAATTGGTAATTCATACGCATTTTACTGCGTCCTGCACTTTCTGCACGACCCAAAATCTCTATTTCCTGAAGTCCCTGTGCCATTTCTTTAGCCCCTTGGTCTAAAACAAATGAACCAAAAATACTTTCCCAGCGCTTTTTCGCATGAGAGAAAAAACCTGCGATTCTTTCAAAGTCGGATAAAAAGAAATCTTCTTTCTCTTTCCTAAAACGAAAGCCGATCTCCCGAGTCAAAACGGTTAATTGTACAATCTTCTCTCGCTCTGATTCACTTACAGATTCTGATTCACTAGCAAATACAGCATCTTTATTCCCATATTTATCGAGCCACCAAGTTTTTAAAGTTAAACCTCGATCTGAGCCAAAAAATTCAAGGAGCAACTTCCTCTGATTTTGCTTTTCTCTTTGCCTTGCACGATTTTGTCTTGTGCCATTTCTCTTAACTTTGGAAGGGTTGATATCACTTTGCCCTTTTTGCTCAGAGTCTATGGTAATTGGACTGATCTCATCAGCAACCAATTCTTCAATTTCATATAAGCCAGCCGCTGCAATTGTATGTCCTAGTTTAGAATCACTGGTAGAAGATCGAATTTTGAACGTTCCATCCTTCCAATCGACAATTGAATAATACAAATCTTTACGGGTAAAAGCATAATGAATAGTTGCGGCATCATCCGATAATTCAATGCCTTTTACCTCTCCCGACAAGTAGAGCTTTCGTGCTTCTGACAGGATCTCTTCGGCAAACAATTCTTCCCAATCAATTTGAATGTAATCAAACCATTTTTCTAATGAAATAGAGTTGTATGAACGTGTCGGTTCCTTGGGAAACATAAAGTAAAATTTAAAAAAATTTAATTTTACTCGGCAAGCGTTAATATTAGAAATTATAAAATATTATGCTTATTTCCAAACTTCCATTGCATTCAATTGGGTAAGTGCTTTTTCTCTCCAGCCTTTGTTTGCAGCAGGACTTGCAGGACTCGGATGCAAAATTCGCCCAAATTTAAGCGATGTAATTTCTTTTAACGCATTTTTAGCTCGTTCTTCAGCAAAAACACCCACTCCAATCACCCACTCAACCTGCAGAGCCTGAACCACTGAGAACAAATGTTGATCGCATAAACGATATAACTCATCCGATTCACTGACTGGCAATTTATCTGGTGTTCGATTTTTCCCGGAGGCCTCCATAAAAACCAATGGGCAATAGTTCAGCACATAATGTGATTCAAAAAAATGCTCTGCTGAAGCAAATTGTTCTTTAAAAAACCCCCATAAGCGCTGTCCACTCACTTCACTTCTTGTGCAATTAAATCCTTCGATTAATCGCTTAGGATGCTCATTTTTTGGTTTATCGACAGCACAAGAGACTCCAATCCAATCTCTTACATGCTCAATCTGACCAAAAGGAATGCCCGTTTGCGCCATACCAAACGGACCAGGGTTCATTCCCATAAATAGTACCTTCTTAGGGGAATTCCCGCATTTGCGAATATACGCTTCATGTGCATTCCATGCGTAGGATAAGGGATTATAAATGTGAGTCGTTGGTTCAGTGAATTTCAGACTATCGACTTTCTGCGACAATTCTTTTCCTGCGGCGATTAATTTATCAGCAATATTTGTGTTCATCTTAGCTTTATTGTCCGCTATCGCTGTGACCTAAATCTTTTTCAGGAGAAACAGAGTCACGAATCACTTGCTTCAGAACCTTCAACTCCGGAAACACACCTTCTGTTTTTCTATCCCAAAAGATTTCAGTGTCCGAAGATACTTTGAACGTTCCAGAGACCAAGGATGGTTTCAAAATAACCCCTTCAATATCACTCTCAAAAGTAATCAAAAGCTCTTGAGCTACCCAAGAAGCTCGAGTCAGCCAACGACAACCTGTACAGTATTCGATTGTTATCCTAATTTTTCCTGAGTCCATATTTCAAAAGTATATTTTAAATCTTTATAATTCGAATCTATTTTTGAATGACGCACAAAATGATTTTCCTCAAACCTAGGAAAAAAAGTATCACCCTCGTATTTACGATTGATGCGAGTAAGGTGGATAGCACCCGATAGATTTAAACTATCCTTATAAATTGCTTCACCACCACATATCCAGATCGTCTTACCAAAGCCCTTCGCTTTTATAAGAGCCTCTTCTAAACTCGATGCGTGATATACATTTGGGTAGTTCACTTTGGAGGGTTGACGACTCAAAACGATGTAAGTTCGAGAATTATCCCAATCTGAGTCCTTGATCATTTCTTGGAAACTCAAACGCCCCATAATCAATACTCCGTTTTTTGTTTTCTTCAAAAAGATTTCCCAATCTTCCTCTATAGACCATGGCAAGGCCCCATCTTTCCCAATTACATAATTTTCAGATATCGCAACAATCTGATTGATCTGTTTCGTTGGCCATAGCCTAGCCTCTATTTGCGAAAGCTCTGATGCATCTAAAGCCTCTAAAAAATGAATCACCTTATCCTCATGAGAAGCATTTTTAATGCATAAATTGGGGTTAATTGCGGATAAAGGTTTTAAAACAAAATCACGCTTCAAAATTTCAGGATGAGGAATCGAAAGTTCTGCTTCTGATGAAGTATACCCTTCATACCATAAAATATCTAAATCAATAATGCGATTTGTCCAAACATCACTCTTTATGCGACCCATTTTTTGTTCAATTGACTGACAACAATCCAATAGCTCCCGTGGACTCAAATCAGTCAATCCCTCGATAACTGCATTACAAAAATCATTGCCGTCCTCAATACCAATAGCTCTGTTTTCATATATTGGACTACTTTGTGTCACGACGAGTGCGTTCATGCTTTCTAGCAAAGAAACGGCCGATCTTAAATGGCCCACACGATCTCCCATATTCGACCCAAGGCCAATATAGACCGCTTTTAACGGCATAGTGTAACCTCCGCGGCGAAATACTCGCAGATACATTCTACAGGAACTGAAGGCTTTTTTACCGTTACTGTAGCACTTTCTATGGCTGAAAATTCCTCGAGTAACTTGGAGGCGATCGCATTAGCACAGGCTTCGATTAGGTTAAATCGTTGATTCTCAAAGATAGACTGAACTAAAGAATAGATTTCTACATAATTCACCGTATTTTCAGCATCATCCGTTTCGTAAGCAGCTTGATCGTTTAACTCTACCACTACATCTATTTTAAAACGCTGACCTAATTTGGCCTCTTCTTCGGTCAAACCATGCCGAGCAAAAAATGCTAAATCTTTTAATTTAATTTTTGTCTTTTTCATAGTGAGTACAGTGATTAATTACCTTTGCACATTGGCTATTTTCTAAGACATCATGAACTCGGATAAAGTCAACATTGTGAAACACACCAAGAGCCGTTGTTGCTAAAGTTCCTGAGAGCCTATCCTTGGGATCTTCAAGGCCAAGTAACTTGGCAATCATTGATTTTCGAGAGGCGCCTAATAAAAGTGGTTTGTCCAATTCATTAAAAGCATTTAGATTTCGCATAATTTCCCAATTATCCTCATAAGATTTCCCAAAGCCTAATCCTGGGTCAAAACACACACTCTCGGCTCGTACACCTGCTTTTAAAACAATATCCAGTGAATGTTTTAAGAATTCTTTCACACGTTTAATCAATTGCCCCTTCTCTGTAATCAATGCTTCGCTATTATGCATCAAAATACAGGCCGCATCATACTTAGCAATGACTGAGGCCATTGCTGGATCTTTTTGCGCACCCCAAATATCATTAATAATATCGGCCCCAGCTTTTAGACAGACCTCTGCCACCTCAGACTTAGAAGTGTCTACTGAAATTAAACAATCTGTCTCCGATCGAATTGTTTCAATAAATGGTAAAACCCGTTCAGTCTCTTCTTCGACAGAAATTGGAACATGGCCGGGTCGGGTTGATTCACCGCCTATATCAATTATTGAAGCCCCTTCTGAAACCATTTTAAGGAAATGCTCTTTTGCATGCTCGATATCCACAAACTGACCACCATCAGAAAAAGAATCAGGCGTAAGATTTAAAATACCTACGATATATGTTTGTCCACCTAGAGGTAAGGATTTTCGCTTTGTCCGAAAAATTCTCTTTGTTTCCCTATTCATAACTAAAACAAATTAATCGCTTCAGATTTAGCAATTGTTTTCAGAGTCGCTTTAATTTCCTCAATTTCAGAGAGAGCATTTCTAGAGAAAGAAAGGGCTGTTTGCTTTGAAATGCCGGCTATTTCTATTACTGGTAAAATTTCCACAATTGAATTTGTGACAAAACATCCCTCCATTGCTAGTAAATCTTCAACCTTTATTTGTGTTTCCTCTATGGGTAAGGCTTCTAATAAAACAGCCCGTATTATTCCAGGGAACAAACCCGTCTCAACCGAAGGAGTTATTATTTGATCACCTTGAATAAAGAAACAATTACCGATACAGGTTTCACACAGCTCACCCTGGGTGTTCACTCTCAAATAATCAGTATATCCCGCAAGTTTAGCTTCTTTCAAAAGCCACATATTCTCCAAATAATTATGCGTCTTATGGCCGACATGAAGTGCATTTTCATTAATCGGGTGTGCTTCATTTAAATACAGTTTAACTGAAGTCTCTTGGACGGTTCGCTCTCTTGAATAAATATAAAGTACCGGACCAGTTGCCAGAACGATCAATGATAATTTAAGAACCTGATCCTTTTGCCCACTATCACAGCAATAGGCCTTAATCGCCTCAAGAGTAGCTGCTTCATCTTCAGTGGAAAGATCGCAAGAAAATAAGTGTAAAGCAGATGCCTTCAGCCGAGACCAATGCCTATGCCAAAACTGTAGATAACCTTCGGCAACTTGAAGCGTTTCAAAAATACCTGCACCATAACTAAATGCTGATTCTCTTGGATCTATCGTCAATTGCTCACCCGAATGTATTTTTTCTATTCTAAGCATAAACTCTTTAGGGTTGTTTCTATTGCTGAGCCTTTAGCAGTGGTTTCCATATACTCGGCCTTAGGGTCTGAATCCCAAACAATTCCACTACCTACATTATAGTAAAGACGATCTTTAACATATTGTAGAGTACGTATGGATATATTAAATTCGGCATCTTGATTAAAACCGATATAGCCAAAAGAACCACAGTAAAGTCCTCGACGATGTCTTTCTAACTGGTCTATAATTTCCATCGCTTTAATTTTCGGTGCACCTGTAATGGAACCCCCTGGAAACATTGAGTGAATGGCATCAAAAACATCATTTTCTGGGGAAAGCTTTGCTTTAACTTCAGCCGTAGCATGCATAACACTTTTATAATATTCTATATTATAATCCGTATTAGCAGATACACTACCAAACTCAGCAATTCTTCCTAAATCATTTCTCTCCAGATCGATGATCATCAGAAGCTCTGCACGGTCCTTTTCTGAAAGCTCCAAATCTTTTGCTAATAAACGATCCTCTGCTTCTGTTTTTCCCCTTGGTCGTGTTCCCTTGATCGGTCGAGTGACTAAGTTATCTTTACTTTTCTTCAGAAATTGCTCTGGAGACGTAGAAATTAATTGAACACCCTCACCGTTGAAAAACCCACTATAAGGAGCGGGATTACCTTTTCTCAAGGCTTGGTATAAATCAACGAGTGCCCCATCAAACAAAACATCTCTACGTCGTGACAAGTTCACTTGATACACATCTCCTAAAGCAATGTGTGACTTTATTTGCTCCACTGATGCACAAAAGCCGGCTTCAGAGGTATCCCATCGCCAATCACTAAAAGAAAAGTGCCCATCGGCTTGCGTTTGCTGTCTACCAGATTGAATAATTGACTCCAATCGAACAAAGGTCTCTTCAGCAGACTCCCTAACTTCTGAGGCAATGAGAAAAACTTCTCCTGAGGCTGTATTCTTAGCAACGATTCCATCATACAAGCCAAAGCAATAATTCGGTATGGCCAAATCATTCGTTGCAACACTCGGTATTGTTTCTAAACAACGACCATAATCATAGCTAATAAAACCAACTGCTCCACCGAGGAAGGGAATTTCGCAAAAAGCATCATTACTGTATGAACTCATTAATTTACGAAGTTCAAATAAATCGTCACCGCCCGTTAGTACTTCAAATGGATCTGATCCGTAAAAACTCCACCCACCCAAACTGTCCACTAACTGAGTACTATCTAAAGCAAAGCCATAGCTTCTTCCGCAAAATAGATCCACTAAATCTCGGCTCGATAAAGCATTTGAATAGGGTTTAATTTGCATTGGAACAATTACTGGCGGGCAGCCTTAGAAAAGAGCCAAATGCCCAAAAATTGAAAAAGAATATTTGGAATCCAAATAAGTAAATCCGAGCGTATGCCCTCGACACCATCAAACCAAGACATAGAAACCGTCAGCAGATGGTATAATAAAGCAATCAGCAAAGCGATTAACACATTAATCAAAGATTCCTTACGACCCACCCGTATGGCCAGAGGAATCGCCACTAAGGACAACGCAAAAACGGAGTAAGCCTGTGATAAATTTTCGTGAATGTAGAGTTGCAGATGTTTTCGTTCTTCAGACATCCTACCATCTGCCTGCACTTCTTTTTCTTTCAAGGATTCTCTCTCATCCATCAATTGACCAAGTGTCATGTCTTTGTAACGTATCGGCCCCGTTGATAAATTTTCAAATAGTGCATCTAAAGAAAGAACGATCGGAAGCGACTGGAAATACAAAATCTTTGGACTACTTGCACTGATACTACTGGTATCCAGAGTGGTTCTACCCTCAATACTTCCATTCTCTAAATTCAGCAAGAGCGCTCGCTTATTGACATTGTAATCCAACTCACCTCTTTCAGCCCTTACAAAAAGCTCTACCTCATCCGCTTCATTCAATTCCCATACCCAAAAATCATTCAATTCCTTGCCCTTGCGATCATTGACATAGATAACATAGCCAGGAAAATCTTTCACAAATTTCTTTTCCTGGATAAAGCCCATTGGATTATCAGCAAGCGACTGAGCAATTAAAGATCGATAGGTGAGCGTTGATTTTGGTCCATAGTATAAACTAAAGGCCGCACTGATAATCATCCCTAAAAATGCGATAAGGAAAACAGAAGATGCAATTTGGTATAAACTAAATCCCGATGCCTTCATCGCTGTAATTTCTTCATCGGCACACATTCGGCCAAATCCAATCAAGATCCCAGATAATACAGCAAACGGTATCGCATATATGGCTAGATGGGGAATCAGTAATGCCATTAATTGAAGAAATAGCTTAAAGCCTAGCTTGCCACTCGTGAGTAATTCTGACAAATCACGTATAGTTTCTCCCATCAATAAGACAAAAAGGAAGAAACAGAAAGAAATACCGATGGAGATTAATAATTCCTTAAATATATATCGATGCAGTAAATTAATCATACGAATTTCTTTTTCAAACTTATCATTGATAATATGACATTATCCACTAGTAAAGTTAACATAATCTAATCAACAACCATAAAGAACAAAATATGTCTCAAACAGATCAAGAAATTATTCAGATATTTAAAGATAGCGGTGCATTATTAGAAGGACACTTTGTTCTAAGGTCTGGGCTTCACAGTGGTCATTTCTTCCAATGCGCTCAAGTCTGCCAATACTTAGACAAAGTCACTCGCCTGGCAGAAATCCTTGTCGAAGAGCTGAAAGATTATCAGGCGACAACTGTAGTCGGAAATGCAATGGGTGGCTTAGTTATTGGTCAGGAGGTCGCTAGACAACTCAAAGCTCGATACGTATTTTTAGAAAAGGAAAATGATCAATTAAAGCTAAGGCGAAATTTCAAATTCTCAGCCAAAGAAAAAGTTCTCATTATTGAGGATGTTATCACCAAAGGCGGAAGGGTCTTTGAAGCTATTGATGAATTAAAGGCCCATGGAGCCAACCCTGTAGCCGTTGGCGTGATTGTTGATAGAAGTGCAGGAAAAACCCAGTTCGAAATCCCACATCATAGTCTAGCTGAACTCAATTTCCCTACATACGAAGCCAATAATTTGCCAGAAACCCTTAAAAATATCCCGACTTCTAAGCCAGGAAGTTAAGAATATCAAACGAACTATTACGGAATCATACATGATAAAACTACTTAAAAGGTTCACAAATAGCTCAAGTTCTTTAGCCACCTTTTTTCGGTTTGCTGGTGTAGGATTAACGATATCCATAATCGATATCGCCCTTCTCTACCTGCTTAAAGAAATAGATTTTTTTAATATCTTTTTCTGTCGCTCAATCTCATTATCTACATCTATTTTAATGGGCTACTTTCTAAACCGTTATTTCACTTTTCATTACATAGAGATTGGAAGAGCTCTCTGGCACTCCATTATAAGACATTTCAGCGTGCATGCCTTGGGTGGCATTTTGAATATGCTCATTTTCCTCATCAGTTTGCCTTTTCTTAAAAAAATATTCTTAGAGACTCAATTCATAGAACTGACCTTTCTTTTTGCCATTATTTTTGGTGGAATTACTGGATTAACTTTCAACTTTTTCTTTTCAAAGAAAATGGTTTTTGATAGTTAACATCTAATGTATATACTTTTCTTCAGAAGCCTTAGGCTCTACTTATTAGCCTATTTGGATGCACTCAGATTCAACAAGAAAAGACAGACCCCATTCAACCTCAGACGCCTCTTCTTTCTCACTGTATTATTTCCACTCTTTTTAGCCCTACAAATCATCCATCAAATCAGTTTTGTTTTAGATGATCTCTTTTTTTCGAAATACAAAGACCATCCCTGCGATAAGCTTCTTTTTATCATAGGTATCCCTAGAAGCGGCACGACCTTTATACATAGAACAATTGCTACGGCTTCCGAAACCACAACATTCTCTACCTGGGAAGCTATTTTTGCCCCGGCAATTTGTGAGAAACAATGCCTGCGATTTTTCAGTAAAATAGACCGTTTTATCGGGGCACCTTTTGCGCGAATTTTAAGCTTTGTCATACGGCTCTTTGGCGATGATTTTCATAATATTCATTCTGTGACTTTAGATGCACCAGAAGAAGATTACCTAACACTCTTACCTATCGGTGCCTGCTTAATTGCCCTCTTTGCTTTTCCTAATAGCCCTGAATTAAGGGGTATGATTGATTTTCATAATATGCCCGAAAAAGAAAAGACCGCTGTATTGTCTTTTTACAAGAAGAACATTCAAAGGCACCTTTATGGCACAAATAAAAACCGAATATTTCTTTCAAAAAATGCTGCATGTTGCACATGGCTAAGCGATCTCGATTCACTCTTCCCTGAAGCTCAATTCATTCTAAGCGTACGAGATCCTAAAACCGCTATTAACGCACAACTCAACGCACTGAAGCCAGCAAGGAACCTATTTGGAACAGACCCTAATGGCACACTGACAAAAACCATCATCCATCAATCTTTCGAAAAAAACTATGCCTCCATCTTACATTTTCTTAAAACGACTTCAAAAACGAAATACGTTCTTATTCAGCAAGAAGCACTCAGAGGAGATTCTATTGGCATTCTAACAAAAACGATTAATCAACTCACCATCAATCTGCCAATGGAGCCCATCCAAGTAAAAGTACCTAACCGTAACACAGTTAATAAAACACAGACATCTCCACTTCAAGATCCCGTTGACCCGAACATCATAAATACCTACAAAGAAATCATTAACTTGGCTTCTTTTGACAATCGCTAAAACTTTATTTTTAGGACTGATCTATGAATAGTAATCATAAAGAAAACACAACAAGCGTAGCATTTTTCTCCGACTCCTTGCCGGAAAGAAATGGCACGGGTGCTTACTATTTCGATTTACTAGAATCTTTAAAATCCGAAATACCAAATATTGAAATATTTCAGCCTACACGGAGCGTTCGATTAAACTTTTTATCCATCCCTATGCCGGGTGACCCTTCGCAAAAATTAATAACACCAAACTTATTTAGAATCTATAAAGGCTTAAAAAAACTTAAGCCAAAAATCATCATCTCAGTAACCCCTGGTCCCTTCGGCCTAGTCGGTTATCTTTATGCCAAAAAACATAAATTAAAATTTATCACTGCGTTTCATACGAACTTTGAACAACTGACAAAAATTTATTGGAATCCAGTAACACGCTCTTTTGCCAACTTATACCTTAGGTCTATCAATCAATTACTCTGCCAAAACAGTCAGCTTACCCTCATTCATAATTCTGGCTTAATTCAAGAAATGGAATCACTCGGTAGTAAGAATCACAAAATAATGGGCACACCCTTGCCTAGATTTTATCTTGAAAAGCCTTTAAAGCCTCCACCAAAATCCATTAAACAAATATGTTTTGCGGGTCGCCTTGCGGCAGAAAAGAACATCGACCTGATTATTCAAGCGGCAGAGCATTTTTCTGAAATAAAATTTGTCATCATCGGCGATGGCCCGTTGAGGAACAAACTTATAAAGCAAGCCAGTAAGCTTAGAAATGTTCAGTTCATGACATGGCTTAATCGTGAGGAATTAGTCAACATGGTCGATTTATCCAGTGCTTTACTATTACCCTCAAAAATAGAAACGTTTGGCTCAGTCGCTTTTGAAGCGATGGCTCGAGGCCGTCCCGTCATCGTGTCAAAAAATGCAGGTATCAATGAATGGGAGACACTCAGTAAAAATATCCTACAATTAGAGCATGAAGGTGCGCTCATCAAAACCATACAAACCCTCATTGATATGAATTACGAAGAACGTATCCATCTCTCAAACAATGCGCATTCATCGGCTAGAGAATTTCATACAAATACAGTTCAGCAATGGATTGATCTACTCCTTGAAGAAAGCGTATAGGGGAAACACCGAATTTTAAAATGAAAGCCGTAATCTCTATCCATGACTGTATGCCAGAAACCATGGATAAAATTCAGTGTATTCTTAAGTGGCTTAAAGAGCGCAATATTCCACCCGTCACCCTATTAGTTGTTCCTGGTAAGAATTGGACTGAAGATCATTTAAGTCTACTCAAACACTACGCACATGAAGGCCATACTTTAGCTGCTCATGGATGGCACCACCACACTCGACCAAGAAAATTCCTTCACCGAATACATTCACTCATTATTTCAAAAAATGTTGCCGAGCATCTTGATCTGAATCGACAAGGCATCTTAGAACTAATGAACCAATCACGCCAATGGTTCATTCAAAAGGAATTGCCACCACCCTCATTGTATGTACCGCCAGCGTGGGCACTCGGTGCTATTGATAAAAAAACTTTAGCTAAGACTTCATTTAGGCAAATTGAAGTTACACGAGGACTGATTCATCTCAGCGAAAACAAAAAGCCACAATTTCAGCCACTTCCATTAACAGGCTACGAGGCAGACAGTCCTTTTCGAGTTCGCTTTCTCTCTAAATGGAATCAATTTCAACAAAGCCAAGCTCAGGTTAAATCCCTACCGCTAAGAATTTCTATTCACCCTAATGACCTAGATTTGCCCATTGTTGATCAACTCGAACAACAAATAAAAAGCGTAGAGCGCTTCCTGAATTACAGCGACTTACCCTAATCACTCAGCCACTCGAACCCATCGACTCGCTTGAGCGATAGAAAATTGAAACTTCCTCGCATGCTCTCGAATTAAAAAAGGCATATCCCAAGACTTCAAAAGTTTGAATCCTCCCTGCCCTTCAAGCACCTCCCTTAAACCCGAAAAAGAATCTTCAGCATTCGTTCCAAGCCAGTGCTCTTTGGGTGTGAATGATTCTAACCAAGTAAATGGAGTGGTCATAAATAATTGCCCATTGGGTCTAACTAAGCTGGATAAACGATTGAGCAGTGCCATAGGGTTTTTTAAACGACAGATTAGATTACAGGCTAAGACACAGTCGAAGTCTCCTAGGTCGTCTCTCAAATTCTCCGCATCTCCTACCTCAAAAGAAACTCGCTCTCTTTCTGTACTAGACTCCAAAACCACTTTTTCGGAAATTGATTGATGACCTGAGATTAAACGTTCCACAGGATGACTCCCTGACTCCTTCAATACCTGAGCCGCATGAATAAATGCCTCCGAATAATCGATACCCAAAACTGAATCAAATACTTGGCTCATTTCAAAAGCCGAACGACCTACTGAACAACCGAGGTCTAAAGCTCTTGTCTTCCTCGGTAATAAATCAAAATCCACTCCCTCCCATACGCATCGCTTTGAGAAATCAAGGGCTTCTGTAACAGGAAAATCGTACGGAAAAAATGCGTCTCTAGATGCGTAATGAAACAGCAAATACTGATTCAATAAATCATCTGATTCATACAAATTATGCATGCGAATTGGATCAACTAAACTAAAGCAGGCGTTTCTGCTTCTAATACCGATACCATAAATTCTGCAGGCTTATATTTCTGAATCAATATTTCGGTTTTTCCGTTTTTGAACATGCGTACCTCTGGCAAACGAATCTCTGGTGTTTTATGGGGTGCATAGAGAACATCGTCATGCGAGGCGTTTTTATGCTCTTTAAATAAATCAGGCGTTATATTACCTCCAAGATGATCGTCACGACCTGTAGCAATGTGAACCGTTCCTAATATTTTTTCGTCCTGAATATCACGTCCTGAAAATGGCAATACCTGAGTCCCAAATCCTAATTCGCCAATCGCTCCAATCATCGGATCGTCTTTTAAGCGATCATTGTGTGCTTGGATTTCAGCATAATCCCCATATACGAATTGTGATTTAAAAATCGTTCCATCTTTTACATGAAGTAAGCCTATGGTTTCTTCTGCATATTTGAAGGGGAAGACTCCGTTCACACTTTCTGGGACAAAATAGACTTCGCCTGCCGGCAAATTAGCCACATCGGGCTTACCTGCAGGACATAGACCATGACTCTTCTGAGCTTCTTGCCCATTTGTATTTAAACGCAAAGTGTAAGTAGAACCCTCAACCTCAAAATCAATTTCAAAATAATCCGCTTTAGTCAGAGCTAAACGAAGCTTTTCTGCCTCATCACTGACTTCTTGATAATCCACGGCTAAACCTGTATCCAAAATAATTTGATTTAAGCCATGGAGAGTCGCACCGCGAAAGCCAAACTCTTTACACTTAGCAGTTAAAGGTGCAGTAGCGGAAAAAGTCGAAACCACTAAAATAATGTCATACTTAGAATAGATGTCTGCATCTAGACTCAGCTGCTTTCCTGTGGGATCAAAACACTCATCTTCCATATCTAAATTGCTACCACCTGTTTCTTTATAAGCAAAAATTTCTCCACCCTTCCAATTCATTTTTTCAAGAGCTCCGTTTTGAAATCCTTTATAAAAAACCTCGTAACCATAATTTTGAATAGACAAGGTTTCATCATTCAAAAATGCATAATCTTTAATGTCTTCAGGATTTGGAAGATCAATTAATACACAAACTCGCTCACCTGTGCCTAAGCCAAAAGACTTAGTGAGTAAACGAGTTAAGGAGAAGGGGTCAAAAGTACGGAGGGATGCGTCAAAATTCATATAATTGAAATAATAAGTAAGCGTTTTTCTGTCAACGAGAAGTTTGACTATTTGATCAGATAAGCACATAAACAAAGGCTAAATGAAACGCACCCTTGATTTATTTTTAGTTCTACTATTCGCATTTGTTTTTGCAATACCCATGCTCCTATTATCTATTGTACAAAAATGTGTTCTAGGTTCTCCTATTCTGTTTCACCAAAAGCGAATCGGGCAACAAGGTCGTCCATTTTACATTCACAAATTTCGCACAATGAAACTCGGTGAAGGCAGCGATAAAGAAAGACTCACGGGCTGGGGAAAGTTCCTTCGTTCCACTAGTTTAGATGAACTACCAGAATTGTGGAATGTTCTAATTGGTGAAATGAGTTTTGTCGGGCCAAGACCTTTACCAGAAAGTTATAAAGAGCGTTATTCCGAAGAGCAAAATAGACGACATCGTGTACTGCCTGGCATCACCGGATGGGCCCAAGTAAACGGGCGAAACAATATCACTTGGGAAAAGCAATTTGAGCTCGATTGTTGGTATGTGGATAATCAATCAATAATGCTCGACCTTAAGATACTTTTTTTAACAATTGTCACTGTACTCCAAAGAAAAAACATCAACGAAAACAACCAAACCACTCGTAGTGAATTTTTAGGTAACGATTAAAAAATCATGAGCATTGAACGACATACCCTACTAAACCTCTTACAAACTATACTTAGAGAACTCGGTGAAGACCTAGGAAAAGATAGCCTACTTCAAACTGACGAAAAAACACCACTTTTTGGATCACGCAGTGAATTAGATAGTATGAACTTAGTAAACTTCATTACTGAGATAGAGGAACGTCTATCGGATGATTATAATATTGATATCACACTAGCAAATTCCAGTGCCATGAGTCGTACACGATCGCCATTCCTTAGAGTCGGCTCCTGCGTTGACTACATCATTGAATTAATTGATAAACAAAACAATGAGTGATTTAGCCTTCATAACAGGAACTCGAAAAGGTATTGGTAGAGCCATAGCCGAACACCTCCTTTCCCAAGGTTGGATTGTCGCAGGTTGTAGTCGTAGGGATAATGACCTAAAACATGAAAATTACCACCATTTCAATTGCGATGTCTCCGATGAAGCGGCCGTCATCAAAACGATAAAAACGGTCAAAAAGACGCTTCAACCAATAAAGGTACTCATCAATAATGCCGGCATCGCTTCGATGAACCACCTGCTCCTCACCCCATTAAAGTCTTACCAAGATATCTTTCAAACCAATGTTCAAGGCACCTTTCTAATGCTGAGAGAAACGGCCAAGCAAATGAGCCGAACTGGTGGCGGTCGTATTATTAATTTCACAAGTATTGCCAATCCTCTCAATCTCGAAGGCGAAGCCATTTATGCCGCAAGTAAAGCAGCCGTAGAATCTTTGACAAAAACCGCTGCTAAAGAACTTGCTGAAATGAATATCACTGTAAATGCCATTGGTCCAACTCCTGTAGAAACAGACCTCATCAAACTCGTCCCTAAAGAAAAAATTGATTCCTTAGTAAAACAACAATCCATACAACGCCTAGGCACCCACGAAGATATCCTCAATGCCGTTGACTTTTTCATAAAACCCCAAAGTGATTTCATCACTGGGCAAATCCTTTACTTAGGAGGCGTGAACTAAACCCACTGTGACCCATTGGCTCAACGAACGTATACTTTCATTTGCTGAGAAACCGTTTTTGTCTCTCAAAGGAAATCAGTACACATATTCAGATCTGGCAAAGGCCACCCAAGAAGCCAAAGATACCTTTATCCAAAATGGAATCCATGCGGGCCATATCGCCACCCTAAACGGGGACTACACCCTAAACGCTATTGCCGCGCTACTCGCCCTTTTCGAAATCAAAGCTATGGTTGCACCGATTGCCACCGATGCAGACAATGAACGCATACAGCGTATCCAAGCCTCAAATGCACAATGGGAAATTCATGCAGAAGACAATACCCCATATAAAATTCAAGCCCTAAAGTCCGAAGAAGACACACACCCATTTGTGACTTCACTCATTGAAAAGGAAGAAGGTGGCCTAATTCTCTTCAGTAGTGGTAGCACTGGAAAACCGAAAGCAATGATCCACTCTGCCGATCGGCTTCTATTCAGCTTCCAGAATAAACGACCGAAAAACCTAAATATCTTAATCTTTCTTCTCTTTGATCATATAGGCGGACTCAACACCCTATTTAACGGACTTTCAACTGGTGCACTGATAGTAGCCCCAGAAAACCGCGATCCTGAAACCATCGCCCAAGCGATTCAAACCCATAAGGTCAAGCTCCTACCTGCATCGCCTACATTCTTAAACTTGTTCCTCATCAGTGGCGTCCACACTGCTTACGATTTGTCCAGTCTTCGCTTCATCACTTATGGGACAGAGCCCATGCCACAATCCCTTCTTCAGCGAATTAAAGAAACCTTTCCTAAAACAAAGCTCATTCAAACCTTTGGGACGAGTGAAACAGGCATCAGCCAAACGACTAGCCGATCCTCTACAAGTACACTCATCAAATTCGACGACCCAAATACCGAATACAAAATTGTCGATGGTGAATTATGGCTACGCTCCAAGAGCCAAATCCTTGGTTATTTAAATCATGAGATGAGTCGCTTCACTGAAGAGGGT
>WTIG01000051.1 GCA_011522825.1 Puniceicoccaceae bacterium | reverse complement strand
GTTTCTTCTGTGCATAATTTTTGTCCTCTGCCTTTTGGTATGAATTCACCAATGCCTAATATCTTTAAGCCCACGAGCCGTAGCCAAAGAGAAATCAGTTTATGGAAACGATATACAGAGGAAACAATTAAGTTTTCTCAAAGAATTGGCTCAAACAAAGTTGTTTTGCATTCGGGTTCAGCTTGGTTCTTCTTTCAATCGCCTCTTTTTAAATTAATGAACTGGCTTGAGAAAAATGACATCAAAGAATCTGAATTAAAAGATAATCAAGCGTTCATAAAGGTAAGAGATAAGCTAATGTCGAGGGTTGAGCGTGCGAGCCGGAGACGATATGAAATATTAAAAGAGAGCTTTCAATCAATTGAAGCATTTGCCCGTAATCATTCTGTAGAATTAGGCGTAGAAAACCGAGAAGGCTTTACAGAGTTACCTTTGGATGCAGATCATAGTGAATTTATCAAAAGCTTTGATCAAGACAGTCCTATTTCTTATTGGCACGATACCGGGCATGCTGAAATTAAGGCCCTCTATGGTTTATTAGACCATGAACAACGATTGAAAGAAATGAAATCGCATACCATAGGCTATCATTTACATGATGTCAGTGATTCAGGAGATGACCATCAGGAAATCGGTACTGGGATAATTGATTTTTCAATGATCTCACGCTTTATTGATAAAGATAAGCATGCCCTAGTCCTTGAATTAAGCCCTAAGCTATCAGAAGATGCTATTAAACGCTCTAAGGATAATATTTTAAATTACTTAAACTGATTAACTTTAGATAGTTTTTAAAATTCTGGGAATATATCTACAGATCAAAGTCTCTTTATTTAAAGTGACTTTATTCCGTGAAAGAATTCGATCAAAGAAAAAATTATTTTTAAAACCAGTATTATCGACTGAAAATTGAACCTTTTGTGGACGGCCAAGTGGATCATGTAAAGGAATCGGATTTACAGCAATTACACGAATCGAATGGGAATAACCATCTGCTGAAGTTTAAAATAAATCCGAAAGCTTACACTTTTTTCATAAAAGCAGAGCAGATAGTCAGCGACTATCTGATAGTGGATATTGAAGATTATGTTATGACGGTTATGCAGTTATTCGATCAAAGTAATCATTCATACGAATACCATGAAGATTTTCTTGGCTTCGCTCATTCTTTTGTGATTCCATAAAGCATAAAACTGGATAAAATCAGAGTTTATGATCGAAGTAATATTCTATTAATTGTTATTCCAAGGCGCTAACTTAAGCCAAATATACTAGCTAATCAGTATGAGTGAACGCTTTAAGGGATTAAAATCCATTTATTAAGCATTTTTTCTTGATTTATTAACTGTGGTGACTTTGATTCATCGTTTCACGATTAATATTAATCACTAATAACTAACCAATAAGAAAACTTTATTTCTCCTGTTTTATTATACGGGCTTTGAAACTATTATGAATATCACACCTAAAGATCTATTAGATGCAGGCGTCCACTTCGGACACCAATTGAAACGCTGGAATCCTAAATCAAAACCATTTGTTTATGGTAACAAGAACGGGATTTCTATTATTGACCTAGAAAAGACTCATCAATTATTAGGTGAAGCCTGTGAAGTAATTGAGCAGATTGTTGCTTCAGGAAAAGATATTTGGTTCATCGGAACTAAGAAACAAGCACAAGAAATTATTAGAGAAGGTGCTACTGCTTGTAAAATGCCTTACTGCGTAAATCGTTGGATGGGTGGAGGTTTAACTAACTTCTCAACAATGAAGACATCTCTCATCAAATACAGAAAGTTTCTTAAAATGGATGAGAGTGGAGAGCTTGAAAAGCTTCCAGGTAAAGAAGAAGCTGCTATCCGTCGCCAGATGAGCAGAATGAATCGTAACTTTGAGGGCATTCTTAATATTGAGGAATTGCCTGCAGCATTAATCGTTATTGATGTAAAAAATGAAGAGATAGCGGTTGCGGAAGCCAATCGTTTGAATATTCCAGTGATCGGCCTCGTAGATACAAATTCTGACCCTACGCCTGTACAGCATCCGATTCCTGGTAATGATGATGCCGTAAAATCTATTAGAATCATTATTGAAACATTAGTGGATGCAATTGATTCAGGACTGGATAAGAGAGAACTTAAGAAATCATCTAAAGTTTCTAAATCAGTAACACCCGAAACAACTTTTGAACAAGAAGATGATGTTGAAGTGACATTACCTGAAGGTTACGAAGGTGAGGAATAATTTAATCAAAAGATTTTGAATAATTTTTAATTATGGAAATAAATGCAAAAATGGTAGGTGAACTCAGAGAGAGTACAGGTGCAGGCTTAATGGATTGTAAGAAAGCACTTGTTGAATCTGAGGGTAATGTAGATAAGGCAGTCGAAATCTTGAGAAAGAAAGGTGCTGCAACAGCCGCTAAGAAAGCGACTCGTGAAGCTAGTGAGGGTTTAGTAAACTCTTACATCCATTTAGGTGGAAAAGTTGGAGTGCTTGTTGAAGTGAATTGCGAAAGTGATTTCGTTGCGAAAACAGATGATTTTAAAGACTTCGTTCGTGATATTGCTATGCACGTGGCAGCTACAAATCCTGTATGTGTTTCTAGAGAAGAAATTGATCCAGAGATTATCAAGAAGGAGCGTGAAATTGCAGAAGGGCAAGCCGAAGGGAAACCACCAGCAGCAATTGAGAAAATTGTAGAAGGTAAAATCAACAAATTCTTAAGCGAATCTTGCTTGCTTGAACAAGCCTATGTAAAAAACCCAGATCAAACAGTTCAACAAGTCTTGACTGAAAAGATTGCAACTATGGGTGAAAACATGGTGATCAGACGATTCGCTCGTTTTCAGATCGGTGCTTAATTCATTCGATATATCCAATTTTCAAAGCCTCGTTTATCGAGGCTTTTTTATTTTTATCTGCCTTCTGCTTGCATAGATTCTGGATTTCTTATCATTGCTTAAATGGCACAATTTCAACTGAAGAGTGAGTATCAACCAACTGGCGATCAGCCAGATGCGATTAAGGCTATTGTTGAATCCATTGAACAAAAAAATAAACACCAAACCCTATTAGGTGTAACGGGCTCAGGTAAAACATTCACGATGGCGAATGTCATACAAAGCTGCAAAAAGCCAACACTGATCATTTCCCACAATAAAACTTTAGCGGCTCAATTATATTCAGAGTTTAAAACGTTTTTTCCTGATAATGCGGTGGAATATTTTGTCAGTTATTACGACTATTATCAGCCTGAAGCATATGTGCCACAGACAGATACTTATATAGAAAAAGATTCTTCGATTAATGATGATATTGAACGTCTCAGAATCTCAGCTTCTTCGTCGCTGATTAGCAAAGAGGATGTCATTGTGATTGCCAGTGTGTCTTGTATTTATGGATTAGGTTCACCTGATGATTTTAAAACAATGATGCTCGTTTTAAAAGAGGGCATGGACTTATCTCGGGATCGTTTACTCGAGCATCTTGTTGAGATTCATTATAATCGTAATGATATCGATTTTAAACGAGGCACATTTCGAGTACGTGGAGATGTTGTAGATGTATTTCCTGCTTATTTAGAAACTGGAGTTCGTCTAGAATTTTGGGGGGACACTCTCGAAACGATTATTTCACTAGACCCATTAACCGGCAATTCTATAGAGCGTTTGAGTGGATTTGATCTTTACCCGGCTAATCAATATGCAACTCCAAAGGATAAGGTTGTCAGTGCAGTAAAGGGTATAAGGGAAGAGCTTGAAGAGCGTGTGCAATGGTTTGAGTCCCAAAATATGTTATTGGAAGCTCAAAGGATTCGTATGCGAACAGAATACGATATTGAATTATTAGAGGAAATGGGCTTTTGCACAGGGATAGAAAATTATTCTCGATATTTGTCAGGAAGAAAGTCTGGCGAACGTCCCTTTTGTTTAATCGATTTTTTTGAAAAAGATTTCCTTATCTTTATTGATGAAAGTCATGTAACTATTCCACAAATACGAGCAATGTATAATGGTGATCGTGCAAGAAAGGAAAAACTTGTTGATTATGGATTTCGTTTGCCGTCAGCTTTAGATAACCGTCCACAAACCTTTGATGAATTTAATCAAATCAGTAATCAAATCGTTTATGTATCCGCAACACCGGCTCCCTATGAGTTGGAAAACGCATCGGTGATTGCTGAGCAAGTGATACGACCCACCGGGCTTTTGGATCCAGTTATTATAATACGTCCGATTAAAGGTCAGGTTGAAGATTTGATTCAAGAATCACAAGAAACTGTGGAAAAGGGCGATCGTATCCTGGTATCAACCTTGACGAAACGAATGGCTGAAGATTTGGCTGATTTTTTAGATCAGGCAGGCTTAAGAGTAGAATATTTACATTCAGATATTGATGCGATTGAGCGAGTTGAGATTCTCCGTCGCCTAAGAAAAGGAGATTTTGACGTATTGATTGGGGTCAATTTATTGAGAGAAGGGCTGGATTTGCCTGAAGTTGCTTTGGTAGCGATTTTGGATGCAGATAAGGAAGGTTTTTTGAGAAGTCGTACCAGTCTTATTCAGACTGCTGGACGGGCAGCTCGTCATATTGAAGGACGTGTGATATTATATGCAGATAAAATTACTGATTCGATTCAGGCGACTTTGGACATAAGTGATGAACGCAGAACTCGGCAAATTGAGTATAATGAAAAACATGGCATTGTTCCTAAGACAATCACACGAGAGATACAAGAGGGTCTTCAGTCCAGTTATCAATATGAGCAGAAAGATGATAAGACAAAGCAAGTCTCAGAAGAGGAAGCGGTGTCTAAAGAAGTGATTGCTGAACTCGAAATGGCTATGCTTGAAGCGGCCCAAAAATTAAATTTTGAAAAGGCTGCTCTATTGAGGGATCAAATCGACCTTTTGAAAAATAAAGCAAAAGGAAGTGGCGGGAGTAATGCGACTAATGGATTTAAAAAGAGAAAAAGCAAAGGAATGTACAACAAAGATGGCTTGCCGAAGCGAAAGCCTCGTAAACGTTAGTTTATAAGGATGCTTTTCTAGTTTATTTCAACCCTAGCTGATCCTGAATCGGCTTTTTCCCAAGCCGTTAAAACCTTTGTAACAATTGATTCTAAATCTAAGCCTTGGCTCTTTCGTAAATCATTGACTGAACTTGCATGATCAACGAATTCATCTGGCCAGCCAATAGATTCAACGGCGCAAGGAATTTTTTCTTCTTGAAGTAGTTCGGAAATGGCTGAACCAAATCCTCCTTTAACTACATTGTCTTCTATGCTGACAATGAGCTTTACCTTTTCCGCTGATGCCTTGATCGCTTTATTATCAATTGGCTTTACGAAGCGAGGGTTGATGACCCCAGCATGAATATTATGTTCTCTGAGTTTATCAGCTAATTGATGGCCAAGTTCTAGCATCGTTCCTAAAGCCCATATATCAATCTCAAGTCCTTCCTTAATTCTCTTAGATACGCCAACCGGTAGGGACTCAGGTATTTCTTTTACCGTTGCTCCAATTCCTTCACCTCGAGGATAACGTACAAATGCCGGCCCTTGATAATCCAGTCCAGTTTGAATCATATCGGCTAATTCATCTTCATCGGAAGGTGCCATTATCAAACAATTAGGGATAGGTCGGAGGTAGCTAATGTCAAATAAGCCGTGATGGGTTGCGCCATCATTTGGAGAGAGTCCCGAGCGATCCATACAAAATAAGACGGGTAGGTTTTGTATCGCTATATCATGAATGATTGGGTCAAAGGCACGTTGTAAAAAAGTTGAATAGATTGCACAGACAGGATGGTAGCCTTTTGTTGCCATTCCAGCTGCAAACACGGCAGCGTGTTCTTCGGCAATGCCTACATCAATAAATTGATCGGGTAATGCTTTTTCCAGAATATTTAATCCAGTCCCAGATGGCATAGCTGCGGTGATACCAACGATTTTGGGATTGTTTTTTGCTAGTTTGGTTACAGTAGCCCCCATGATATCTTGATATTTAGGAACAGGAGGTTTTTTAGAAGTTACTGCTTTCCCAGAATGAATGTCAAAGGGGCTAGCTCCATGAAAACGCTCGGGGTTTTCAATCGCTACGTTATAACCTTTGCCTTTAGTGGTTAAGACATGAAGAATGACTGGCTGAGTCGCATTTTTAGCAAATTCTAAATAATGATCGAGCTGTTTAAAATCATGACCATCTATGGGTCCAATATAACGTAAGCCGAATTTCTCAAAAATAGAGGAGGAGATTAAAAGGTTTTTTGTCTCTCGTTTCCACTTAGCTCCCCATTGGATAATTTTCTTACCGCCTGGGATATGGGTTAAAATGTTTTCTAAATTATCATTCAGTCGGTTATAGATTGGATTAGTAATTAACTCATTGAAATATCGAGCCATGGCCCCGACATTTTTTGCAATCGACCACTTATTGTCATTGAGGATTACAATTAGCTTTTTTGTGGAATTAGAAATGTTATTTAAGGCTTCAAGCGTGATGCCACAGGTGAAGGATGCGTCACCGCAAACAGCTATGATGTGTTCATCGCCTCCATTGAGATCTCGAGCTTTTGCCATTCCGAGTGCTGCTGAGAGTGCAGTTCCCGCATGACCGGCTCCAAATGCATCGTGTTCGCTTTCATTTCTATTTAAAAATCCGCTCAGGCCGTCTGTACTTCTAAGCTTTTGAAAGCGTTCATCATTTCTTCCAGTCAGTAACTTATGCACATAGCCTTGGTGGCTGACATCGAAGATAAAAGAATCTTTAGGACTGGAGAACGTTTTATGTAAAGCAATAGTGAGTTCTACAACCCCAAGATT
>WTIG01000176.1 GCA_011522825.1 Puniceicoccaceae bacterium | reverse complement strand
ATTTTATTGCTTCCGCTCATATCGGTAAGTAATTTAATTATTAAAAAATTATAATAATTAAATCCTACCTTCGGCCAATTCGTCATTTTAGCTAAATCACGGGTATGCTATTCTCTGAGTTTAGCAAATGGGGCCTTTAACTGACTAGTTTAATTAACTCCATTACGTCAGGAGCATCTTTAATAATTTGGTTTGGCTCTGGGCCAACGCCAATATAGCGTAGATTTGGAAAGAGTGTTTTATTATTGTCGCCGTAGTTGGCCACATCAGTGAGGGACTTGAGCATCCATGCTAGGTAAATCTTTGCGTTTTCTGGCAGGTCTGCAAAATGACGAACATCTGAGATATCTTCTGACCAACCAGGAAGCGTTTTATAAACTGGGGAGAGTGTTTTTCTCACGCTATCATTTCTCGGTACATGGTGGTAAAGCTGCCCTTCTGAATCTTGGTAGGCGATGCAAATTTGAAGATCGCCGTTCCAGTCCCCGGAATAGGAGAGGGCATCGAGTTTATTAAGGGCTAGGTCTTGATAGCCTCCATAACGCAAAGCATCGCCTTTTTCTACGGCATCATACCATCCAACCATTCTCTGTCTTCCTGTGGTCGCTCCAAATTCCAATTGTTTCAGCTTATTGCTGAGTGGATGACCGTCTTCGATTTCTGTAATGAATACATGTGTACCCACTTTAGTATCATAGGCTTTACAGCAGCCAATATTATGAACGGGTTGGGCAGGAATCCCAGCGGATTGAAAGAACTCAGGAGTGAAGGTATGAGATGCAGTGACATTTGGGGCAAAGCCATGCCTTTTATCCAGCCAGTAAGCTTGACCAAATTCACCAATTAAAAATTTGCCTTCATCTTTTCCTTTGAGGATCAGTTCTCGAACATCAGAGATGGCGTCACGCAATTGTTGCCCCGCTTCCCAATAAACAGTAGCCAGTTTGGTTGTATCTAAGGTGAAGGGGACTTTGTCTTCTGGGATAAATTGAGCAAAATCAAAATCGGATTCGGTTAATTTTCCAGATTCAATCAGTGCTTTATGTGCTTTAGTTTCAGCTTCACTTAAGCGGCTGAAAAATTCAAACCAAGTCGCTTCCTTGACTCGACAAACATGTTGGATTGTTCGCATCGCTCGTTCAGCTCGCCAAGCAATCTTGTCAAAAAATTCCTCTTTAGGCCCTAAGAAATCGGCATAATAAATTTGGAATTGTCCAACTTCATCCAAATAAGCAGGAGTGATTCCTCGACCCGTAGACCCTCGAGGCGTCTGTTGCATTTGCTCTACTCGGAAATCTTCCCATGCGAGGTCGAGTAATCTGTGGGTTAAGTCCGATACTAAGCATCGATTATCAATTACCAATCGAGATAATACGGTATGCCCGTAGGATTCGGCATAAATACTTTCCCAGAGAAATTTCCTCGGGTCAGCTACAACACCAGAGCCGATAATCAAATGCGGAACAATCGGATCGGCTACACCGCCTGGGAGGAGGTTGAGCTTCAGCCCTGCAACAGTATGCCCAGAGTTTGAGCCTCCATTGACTTTCATCACAGACGCTACAATTTTCGGGTCATTGTGCTGGTCTCTAAGTTCATTGATGATTTCAAGGATGACTCGGCCCTTGCCTTCGTCACCTGTTGAAATGCCTGTATCCGTAATAAATTGGGAGGAAAAAGGAGTGAGCATGGAATGTTATTTTTGTATGTCAGAATTGCTTGTCTTTACCGTAATTACATCATGTGGAGATGCCTCTTTTTGTCCGGCTTGGGTGACTCGTATATATCGTGCATTCTTTCGTAAAGATTCTAAGTTGGGTGCACCTAGGTAACCCATACCGGATTGAATCCCTCCGATGAGTTCATTGAGAACCCTGGAGACTGAACCCGAGGATTCTTTGAGTGCTTCGATCCCTTCAGCAGCAGCTTTTAGTTGTACGTCCTTTTTGCTATGACCGTATCGGGAAGCAGAGCCTTCTTTCATAGCCTCATGACTGCCCATGCCTCGGTATTGTTTGTAAAGCTTTCCATCAATTTCTATAATTCTGCCTGGTGCTTCGTTGCATCCGGCTAGTAGGCTTCCGCAAATCACCGCATTAGATAGGGTGAGTGCTTTAACCATATCGCCAGATTTGCTAATGCCTCCATCTGCTAAAATGCTAACATTCTTTTTTGCAGCTACTTGTGAAGCTGAATGCAGTGCTGTCATTTGAGGAATGCCTACGCCTGCTACGACTCTTGTTGTGCAAATCGAGCCAGGACCTTGTCCAACTTTAATTGCATTGGCACCCGCATTGGCTAAAAATTCGACACCTTCTGCTGAAGTTACGTTACCAGCGATTAATGTAAGGTCTGAAAATTGACCTCTTAGTAATTGAACAATTTCTCCAATAGATTTTGAAAAACCGTGAGCCGTTGAAATTGCGATTGCATCAATTTTTTCATCTACGAGATTTCCGACATGGTTTATAATTCGATCTTTATCGATTGAGCCGTCAGCTTTGCGATGGGGTGCAATGGATGCTCCACAGATTAATTGAAAATCGCCATCTCTTGCTGGTTTAACTTCTTGATTCGACTCGCTTTCAATACGCTCAATGTCTGAAAGGGTGAATAGTCCACATAATTCGTCTTTATCATTAACAACGAGTAGCTTGTGGATTCCTAGATGGTTTGTAAAAAATTCGTCTGCGACTTTAATTGGAACATTTTTAATCGCTTTCTCTGTTAAAGTATAGATCGATTCTCTAGGAGACATTGCCTCGGAAACTAATTTTTCTGAATAGCGTACTTTGACGGCTCTTCCTGGGAGTAATCCGATTAAAGTATTTTCTTCGTTGACTACGGGAAAAGTACTGAAGCCGTAATTATGTTTCTTAATGAGATCCAGCACTGACCCGATAGTTTGCTCTGGGTTTACAGTGATTGGGTCTTGTATGTATCCGTGGATATGGTTTTTGACACGTGCCGCCTCTTTGACCTGTTTTTCATCAGACATATTATAATGTAAAATGCCCATTCCTCCGTTGAGAGCCATTTGGATCGCCATCTTTGATTCGGTGACCGTATCCATATCAGATGATATAATTGGAATCTGCAGTTCTAACGAATCAGATATTTTCGTAGAGAGATTGGTTTCTCGGGGAAGAACTTCCGAATATAGTGTCGCTAGAGACAGGTCATCAAAGGTTAGCCCAAATGGAATGGCTTGCTGAAAAAAGGTGTCAGCAGGTTGAAAAAAACTGTTTGAAGTGGAATTGTTATTCACTGTCATGATTCAAATTCAACAAAAGATTGTGTTTTCTCAAGTAGAATCGACACTAGAACTATGAAATTTTTAATTTCTACGCATTTTTATACTCGCCGTTTTCTTTATCCATTGGAAACGGGGCATGGAGTATGGAAGGCAAGAGAAGGGATATTAATAAAGCTAGAGTCTGAAAAAGGAACTGGCTTTGGTGAGGTTGCCCCGATCCCTTTTTTTAAAACAGAGACGATAGATGAGGCTCAAGCTTTTATCGGCTCACTGGGGAATGTGGTGGATTTAGATGATTTGCAAATACCAGAAACACTTCCATGCACGGCTTTTGCCTTCAGCTCAGCTATAGCACAAATAAATAATACTCAGGCAAATAAAGCCGATAAGAATTTTCCAATTGCAGGACTGCTGCCCAGTGGGCGTTCCTCTAGGGAAGCATTGCTGACAAAAATATCTGCAGGATTTAATACATTTAAATGGAAGATTGGAGTCCATGCTTTTGAAGAAGAGTCACAAATTTTTGAAGAGTTGATAAATAGTTGTGAGTCTTCGGTACAGTTTCGCTTAGATGCGAATTCAAGAATGGGTGAGGAAACTTTAGAAAAATGGATGCATTTGGCTCAAAATTATCGCCAGCAGGTAGAGTTTTTTGAACAACCATTAGCCGTGGGAATGGAAGGCGAAATGGCTGAGTTTTCAGCGAAATATAAAATACCCATAGCTTTAGATGAATCTTTGAATGGCCCAAATGGGAAGCAGTGGCTGGATTCAGAAAACTGGGCAGGGCTTTTTGTCATCAAACCGAGTGCTTTAGGGTCAACCGAATTCTTGAAACATTGTTTATCAAAAATCGGCTCTCGCTGCATTCTGTCTTCTTCTTTTGAAACAAGTATTGGTTTAGCTACTTGCTTGGAGCTCGCTTCATCCCTTAATGAAAATTCCTTCGCACTCGGATTCGATACCCAAGCTGTTTTTTCGGATGATTATAGTTTGAATCAATCGCTTCCAACACTTTCTTTGTCTCAAGTAGTCGAACAATCTAATGCTATTATTGCCAATGTCTTTTAAGCTAGAGCAGATAAGAAGGGATTTAATTGCTAATGAAAAACCTTCAAGCTTCTGGGATTTAGTTGATTCCTACCTTGAGAAATTGGACCTTAAACTCATTGAGGCAAAGTCTCAAGGGGTATTGATCGCTGAACAGGATCCTTTGAAATTCGTTGCTTCATTCATTGCCGCAATGGACCGAAAAGTTCCAATTATCCTCGGCAATCATCGATGGGGAGATTCTGAGTGGGCGTCCTTTAATCGAGAATTTTCCCCTGTAGTAACTTTTGGTTTACGGGAAGTCGCTAAAGAAAACCGAGCTGTCTTTAAGGAAAAGGATCAAGGTAGTATTTTAATTCCTACGGGTGGAACGAGTACTGATGGCTTACGTTTTGCTATTCACCGTTGGGAATCTTTAGAAGCACAGAGCATTATGGTGCAGAGGTTTTTAAAGACTGAGTCAATTAACTCTATTTGCTGTTTGCCCTTATTTCATGTCAGTGGCTTGATGCAAGTGATTCGCGCTATTGTCAGCCAGGGGCAAATTCTCTTCTGTCATTTAAATGATTTAGAAAAGGCTTCGGAAGCCGTTGCGATTAAAGATTTTTGCGTGTCTTTAGTGCCAACACAACTGAGCCGCTTATTTGCCCGAGATGCGATTTTCCCAAAAATGGATCAATTCAAAGCGATTTTTTTAGGTGGTGGCCCTACGGATGATCTTCTTTTGGCTAAAGCTCGAGGCCATGGTTTACCTATTGTTTTATCCTATGGAATGACAGAAACCGCAGGTATGGTCTGTGCGCAAAGCCAAGATACTTTTTTATCAGGGAATTTTTTATCAGGGAATCCTTTGCCTGGAGTGGAAGTAAAACTTTGCGAAAAAGCTGGTTTTGAAATTCTTCAGGTATATTCCAAAAGTCTTTTTTATGGTTATTGGGGAGGGCAAGCTTTTGAAAGATCGGAGGGCTTTTTTACAAATGACTACGGAAGTTTTTTAAAAGATGGAGCGGTAATAATTGAAGGTAGGGTAGATAATTGGATTATTAGTGGTGGGGAAAAAATTAATCCTAAAGAAATTGAAGATGACCTTCTAGCCTCAGGCTACGTGGAATCGATTCTTGTTTTGGGGAAAGATTCAAAAGAGTGGGGACAAGCAATGGTCGCAATTGTTGTTCCTAAGGAGGGATTTAATCAACAGGTATTGATTGATTGTATGAATCAGCATTTGAAGCAAACTTTAGCCAATCATAAATTGCCAAAAGCTTATTTGTTCGTTGAAGAATTACCCATTTTAGAAAACGGGAAACGGGATAATGCCCGAATCATGAAATTGCTGGATTCAGTAAATGTGTGATTCAATAATGTAGGGCAAAAAATACTTTAAATTTACAGCTAATCATTGACAGTTTGAGAGGACCATTTATAACCTAGTATCTTCTGATGAAGATTAATCTGAACTATAAAATTTTAGTTCTTAACCGTCTCTGGCAGGCAGTTAATATTGTTGGAGTCCAAAGGGGCTTTAGCCTTTTGCTTCAGGATCATGCGCAAGTCATTTATACTGGCGATGAAAGTTATCGTTTAATGAACTCGGATGCTTGGTTGGCATTATCTCAAGAAATGCAGGACATGGGTGAATCACCTGAAGAATGTATCCAAACAGTACGTCTAAAGATTTTAGTTCCAAAAGTTCTTTTGCTCAGAAGCTATTCTCAAGTGCCAGTGCATGAAGTAAAATTCAGCAGAGAAAATTTATTGGATAGGGATGATCATCGGTGCCAATATTGTGGCAATCAATTAGAGGCGGCTCTCTTAAATATGGACCATGTCATTCCTCGTGATCAAGGCGGTAAGACTTCATGGGAGAATATTGTTACATCTTGCATTAAATGTAATTCAAAAAAGGCAAATCGTTTGCCGCACCAAGCGAATATGCGCCTTATAAAAAAGCCTGAGCGACCTAGGTGGCGTCCATTTATAAGCTCATTGATAGGACAATCTTATGAGAAAGATTGGGAGCATTTTTTAAATCTAAATAAAGTGGCTCAGTAAATTTAAACCTTGTCCTAAGTTGTACACTTGGTTTTATCACATTTTATGAAAGTATGTTGTATAGGTGCAGGTTATGTCGGTGGTCCTACAATGGCAATTATCGCACAAAAGTGCCCCCATATTGAAGTGACGGTTGTGGACATTAATGAAGATCGTATTGCTGAGTGGAATTCCGATCAATTGCCTGTGTATGAGCCAGGACTAGACGCAGTGGTACAAGAATGTCGTGGCAAAAATTTATTTTTTTCTACGGATGTAGATAAAGCAATTCTAGAATCGGAAATGATATTTTTAGCTGTGAATACCCCAACTAAAACCTATGGAATTGGTGCAGGGCGAGCAGCCGATTTGCGATATGTTGAGAATTGTGCGAGGCAAATTGCTAAAGTGGCTCAAGGCGATAAAATCGTCGTTGAGAAGTCGACTTTACCTGTACGCACGGCTGAGTCGATTAAGCATATTTTAACAGCCAATGCGAAAGGACGAAATTTTCAAATCTTATCGAACCCAGAATTTTTAGCAGAAGGTACAGCTATCCAAGATTTAGAATCGCCCGATAGAGTTTTAATTGGCGGTGACCCAACAAAAGAGGGCCAAGAGGCCGTTGCCCAGTTAGTCAGTATTTACGAAAATTGGGTA
>WTIG01000171.1 GCA_011522825.1 Puniceicoccaceae bacterium | reverse complement strand
CATATACTCCCATATGCAGATCAACCAGAAAATTTAATCCCAGGTGTAGCTAATTTCTATTGTTCATCCGTCCCAGGACTTACAGCAAATACACCAGTGATAGTAGAGTCTCATCAAGGAAGACCGACAAAGATTGAAGGAAATCCATCATATAAAGCATTTGGTGGAGCGACCTCGATTTATAACCAGGCATCCATTCTCGATCTCTATGATCCCGATCGCTCAACGAGTTCTGTTAATAATAATTCAAAAGTTACTGCTTACCAAGTAAAGGATTTCCTTCTCAGCTTAAAAGAGGCTAATACTGAAACTAAGGGTGCGGGTCTCGCTATTTTAGCAGAGCCAAGTACATCACCCTCAAGAGAAGCACTGAAAAAGGCATTCCAGAGTCGTTATCCTGAAGCCACTTGGACAGAATATTCTCCAAGCCAATTTTACAATGCTCAAAAAGCAGCACAATCAGTTTATGGAAAATCGCTCAAAGGCTCTATCGATTTTTCAAAAGCAAAACGCATTCTATCTATTGACGCTGATTTTCTATCAGAAGGTGATGATGCCTTAGCTAAGTCCAGAGGGTTCACTGCTAAAAGAAAAATTCTTAATAAAAATGAGGTATCAAAAATGAATCGCCTCTATTCTGTTGAGAGTAATTTAACAACCACTGGATCGATGGCAGATCATCGTTTACGCTTAAGCGTTTCACAAATGCCCGCATTTTTAGCTAAATTAGCTATTGAATTAATTTCTTTATCTAAAACGAGCAATAATTTAGGCAGTCAACTATCTGCAATTGCCAGTACCTGCCAAATCGAAGATAAATGGGTGAAAGAATGTGCTGCCGATTTATATAAATCTAAAGGTCAATCAGTAATCCTTTTAGGTGATCATCTATCTCAGGAATCACATGCTTTAGTATTTTATTTAAACGAGCTTTTATCTGCACCTATAGCACTTTTAGAAACGGGTAATGTAGCATCCGAAATTACAGATTTAGCCAATTCAATCAATTCAGGGTCGGTAAAAACATTGATTACACTCGGCGGCAATCCAGTGTTCGATGCACCAGCTGACTTACAATGGTCTAAATTACTGAACAAGGTGGATACAAGCATTCACCTCAGTTATTCATATAATGAAACTTCAGCAGAGTCTGATTACCATATTGCACAATCGCATTATTTAGAAACTTGGTCTGATGGAAGAACTCCAGAAGGGCATCTTGTTCCTGTTCAGCCTCTTATTGAACCCTTATTTGATACATTTGATGAACTTTCACTTCTATCCACACTTGTTTTCGATACACCTAAGGAGAATTACGCAATTGTAACAGAGACTTTTGCTAATTTGGGGGGTACTGATTTTAGTCAGTTTTTAAAGCAAGGTATTGCAAGTTCTATCGCTTATACGAAGCATGTTTCAAATGTAGATGTTACCGCTTTGGCTCAATTACTGAAGCAAATACCTACGAATTCAGTAAACCTAGGACTTTCTAATTTAGAACTACGTTTTGTTCCTAGTTTCCATTCATTTGATGGTCGATATGCTAATAATGGATGGATGATGGAGTGTCCTGATCCTATAACAAAACTGACCTGGGATAATGCATTATTAATCAGTCCACGACTAGCAAAAGACTTAGAAAGCCAATACGGTGTATCTATATTTGCGGATAGTACTTCAATGAATGAAGGTGGCGCATTCTTCAAAAGCGTTAAGGGTGAATTACAAAAGAATTCTTCTGTATTTAAGCGAGGCAAAGAGTCAGCCGTCATCGCAAAAATTAAAGTTGGCAGCAATAATTTAGAAATCCCTATTCATGTGGTACCTGGTTTAGCGAATTATACAGTCGTTTTACCATATGGTATGGGTCGCAAGCTTGTTGGTCGAGTGGGTGAAAATGTAGGCATTAACACCTATGGTTTGAGAACCAGTGGTGGCATGGGTTTCATTACAGGAGTAGAATTAAAGACTACAGAAAAACGCTTTTTCCTAGCGAATACACAAGAACACTGGTCTATGGAAGGCCGTGCAATTGTTCGAGAAGGGACTGTGGATTATTATAAAAAGAATCCTGATTTCGTTAATCAAATGGGCGTTGAGTCGCATGCTCCTGCAAATTATGGGTATAAGGATAAAGCTTCTTTAGCGGATAAATCACAGAATCAATATCGAGGAAATTCGGCTTATATTCATCCTAAATTTAATGAGCCCGATCCAAACGTAAAAGTTTGGAAAGGCAAGGAGGAGCTCTATCCGAACAATCAACAGTGGGGCATGACCATTGATTTGAATACATGTACTGGCTGTTCTGCCTGTGTGGTTGCCTGTCAAAGTGAAAATAATATTCCTATTGTTGGCAAAGATCAGGTGCTTCGTGGAAGAGAAATGCACTGGATTCGCTTAGATCGCTATTTCTCTGCAGAAAAATATAAAGCATCTGAGGTGCCTGAAGATGTTCAAGTTTCCTTCATGGGTATGACTTGTGCACATTGCGAAAATGCACCCTGTGAAAGTGTTTGTCCGGTCAATGCTACAGTACATGATAAGGAAGGTCTGAATACTATGGCCTACAATCGTTGTGTTGGAACTCGTTATTGTGCCAATAACTGTCCTTACAAAGTACGCCGATTCAACTTCTTTGATTGGAACAAGCGTGAAATCGGTGAATTTTATAAAGGCCCACTTGGTCCTGTGGAAGAGCCGGAACTAGAAAAAATGCGTGCGAACCCAGATGTTACTGTTCGTATGCGTGGAGTCATGGAAAAATGTACTTATTGCGTACAAAGAATCCAAGCGGCAAAAATAAACCAAAAGAGTATTGCAGGTGCGAGTAGTGATACTGCGATTCCGGATGGCACTATCAAAACTGCCTGTCAACAAGTCTGCCCTAATGATTCCATTACCTTTGGCGATATTTCAGATTCAAATTCAGAAGTCTCTAAAATGAAGGCTAGTGACAGAAATTACTCTGTTTTAGGTTATTTAAATGTTCGTCCGAGAACGACCTATTTAGCACGTTTAAGAAATCCAAATAAACTGATGCCTGATTACTACAAAAAACCTTATGCTTACAAAGCCTACAAGGAACGATATGGTAGCCCACAAGCAACTTCTGGAGATCATTCACATTCAGCACATTAATTTATAAAATATCATGTCTTCGGATACTTCAAATAGTTCAATAGATTCGGCTCAACAAGCGTTGCTCGATAAGGTTTCGCCTGCGACTCTAAAAGATCAAGAGTTAGTGACTAACAATCGTGACTTTAGTTGGGTAACAAACAAGATTTGCAAAATTGTTGAATCCAATACGCCAAACTGGTGGTGGGTTTGCATGACTGTTGCACTAGTCACTGCATCATTTACATTGATGGGTTTGATATGGCTAGTCAGTACTGGTGTAGGGGTTTGGGGACTCGCAAATCCAATCAATTGGGGATGGGCGATTGTTAACTTCGTTTTTTGGATTGGCATCGGTCATGCTGGTACTTTGATTTCAGCTATCTTATGCTTACTTAAGCAAGGGTGGAGGACTTCAATTAATCGTGCCGCTGAAGCGATGACCATTTTTGCCGTTGTTTGCGCAGGCATATTCCCATTGTTTCATGTGGGTCGTGTATGGTTTGCTTGGTGGCTATTTCCACTTCCAAATGCTAATTTGATTTGGCCGCAATTTAGATCACCGCTTGAATGGGACGTTTTCGCCGTTTCTACATACGGAACTGTATCTGTTTTGTTCTGGTACATGGGCATGATCCCTGACTTAGGTATTTTAAGAGACCGTGCTGTACAGAGATTAACAGCTGGTATTTATGAAGAAACCTCAAAGCTAAGAAGCACTATGGCACGATGTGCTGATGTTTTCAGAAAATATTTCTATGGTGTACTAGCAATGGGCTGGCGAAACGCAGGTAACCATTGGAGAAACTATGAAATGGCTTATTTATTACTAGCTGGCTTATCCACTCCATTGGTGCTTTCAGTGCATACGATCGTTTCTTTTGACTTCGCAGTAGCGGTTCTTCCAGGATGGCATACGACTATTTTCCCACCATATTTCGTTGCTGGTGCGATCTTTTCTGGTTTTGGTATGGTGTTAACTTTGATGCTCCCATTAAGAGCGCTCTACGGCCTACATGACCTTATCACACAAAGGCACATTGATAACATGTGTAAGATTTGCTTAGGTACAGGTTCGATTGTCGGCTACGCCTACATTATGGAATTCTTTATTGCATGGTATGGTGCGAATCCATACGAGAGCTTTGCTTTTATCAATCGTGCATTTGGTCAATACTCATGGGCTTACTACATTATGTTCTCATGCAATGTGTTTACGCCTCAGTTATTTTGGTTTAAAGCAGTACGAGAAAATGCAGCCTTAGTATGGATTATGTCTATTTTAATCAACGTAGGTATGTGGTTCGAACGTTTTGTTATAACCGTAACTTCACTGGCCAATGACTTCTTGCCAAGTAGTTGGGGTTATTACTCACCAACCATTGTGGATATATTCACCTTTGCTGGTACTTTTGGTTTATTCTCAACTTTATTCCTTATGTTTTTAAGGTTTTTACCACTCATGCCTATTGGTGAAATTAAATTTGTAATGCCTCAAGCGGACCCACACGGGCATCACGAGGATGGAAAGGAGTCACACTAATGTCAGAAGAAATTTATGGTATGGTTGCTAGCTTTAAGGATACACCATCCTTATACCATGCAGCAGAAAAAGTACGTGATGCCGGATTTAAACACTGGGACACTTACTCATCTTTTCCTATTCATGGAATGCCCGAGGCACAAGGTCAGGCTCGTTCTAAAGTTCCTATCTTTACTTTTGCTGGAGGTCTTACTGGATTAACACTTGGCACAACAATGGTCTGGTATATGAATGCCTTTGATTATCCATTAATTGTGGGTGGTTATCCCTTTTTTAGCCCAGTTTTCCCGTTTCCAGTCATGTATGAGTTGACAATTCTTTTAGCTGCATTCGGAACTTTAGGTGGTATGTTCATTATGAATTTATTGCCTCAGCACTATAACCCTTTGTTTAATTGCTCAAAGTTCTTAGAGGTTTCCGACGATCGTCTTATGATTGCGATTGAAGCCAAAGATGGGCAATACGACCCTGAAGCAACCAAACAATTTTTAGAATCCATTGGTGGTTTTGATATAGAGGAGGTTAAAGCTTAATTGATCATGCGAATATTTTTAACCATTTATGTTTTAGTGATAGCCGTTACTGTATCCATTTTAGGATTCAGAGGCTCTCTAACAGAAAAAGAACCTGTTGAAGTATTCAATGACATGGATCGGCAGGCAAAATATAAGCCACAAGCTGAAAATGCTTTTTATGCTAATGGACAAAATGACCGTTTGCCACCTAAACTGACTCTTTCTCGAGGTAATGCCTTATCGGTTAAAGAGGTTTTTAATCCAGATTTTAAAGCGATTTCTTCAGCTGAAGAATTATTGCTTTCTGGAAAAGACGTTAATGGAGATTTTTCGGATACCTTCCCTTATCCTGTCGACTTTGAACTCATGCAATATGGACAGGAAAGTTATAACATATTTTGTATGACCTGCCATGGTGTAGCGGGAGACGGAAATGGTGTCACAAAACCGTACGGTATTTTGGCAACTTCTTATCACGATGAACGCTTGAGAACCGCTCCCGATGGTTATATCTACGATGTAATCACAAATGGTAAAGGTTTAATGTATGGTCTAAAGGATCGTTTATCCGTTAAGCAAAGGTGGGCAATTGTACTTTATCTAAGAGCTTTACAACGTTCACAGAACGCACCACTGGAATCGCTATCCACAACAGAAAAATCAGAATTAGGACTATAAATAGTATGATCGATCAGAAAGATACTCAAAAAATAAATAAAACCGGTTCTTTTGCTTTGTTAATCGGAATACTGGCTTTGGCTTTTTCTTTATATGGGATATTTTCGGGACTTGAATCCGAAGACCCAGCAAGGGGCTTTTTAAGTTGGTTAATTGGCTTATCCTTTTGGCTTTCTATAGCTCTTGGCTTGCTGTTTATCACTCAAATCTGGTATGTATTTCATGCTCGATGGCCAACAATCATCCGTCGTCAATGCGAACATTTCCTAAGCGTCTTTCCGTGGTTATTCCTTCTCTTTTTACCTTTATTTGTGATACCACAAATGATTGGCGATCCTGGGATTTTATGGAAATGGCTTGATGGGACAAATCTATTACCTGGAGGACATGGTTCTGTGCAGGAAGATCCACTTTACCAATGGAAGTCTGTGTACTTGAATTCAAATGCTTTCATTGTACGTGCTGCGATTTATTTCTTAGTGTTCATTGGCTTGTCTTACTTTTTGAGAAAATGGTCATTTGATACCGATAAAACAGGTGATGTTGAAAATACCCACAAGGCTAGACGCTTATCTTCGGTCGGGTTATTCTTACTCGCTACCGCATCTACACTTGCAGCTATTGATTGGTTCAAATCATTAGATTATCATTGGTTTTCCACCATGTATGGTGTGTGGTTTTTTGCTGCTTCTATGCGAGCTGCCTTAAGTGCCATTTTGATCTATTGTATTGTAGTATCGGCTAAAGGCTACATGAAAGGAACCTTCAAACAGGCACACCGATATGATCTTGGCTGTATGATGTTGGCTTTCACTATTTTCTGGGCCTATATCTCTTTCTCTCAATACTTCTTGATCTATAATGCAAATATACCGGAAGAAACCTATTGGTATAACATTAGAGAGCATGATGGCTATGGTGTTAAAAATTCATGGTGGACGATCAGTCTTCTTTTGATTTTTGCGCACTTTGTAACACCTTTCTTACTGCTATTGTGGTATAAGACTAAGGTCGTTGTCAGTCGATTGGTCTTTGTTGCCATATGGATACTTACATTCCACTTAGTTGACCTCTATTGGAATTTAATCCCAGGCAAGGTTATTGATGCTACCGCATCTCATGGTTACTACATTCGTCAATTTTC
>WTIG01000061.1:2669-7045 GCA_011522825.1 Puniceicoccaceae bacterium | reverse complement strand
CCCATATACAGACACATAATTTTTACTTTAATACTACTGAGTATATCATTCCATGCTATTGGTTCTACAAGTCAGGAAGATAAATTACACCTAGGAAATGGTATTGCAGCGATCGCTGAGGGAGAAATTGTTACCTTTGAGCAATTGAGAAAATCTTTAGATCCCATTATTCCCAAACTTCGCCTTCAGGCAAAAAACGAATCCGAATTTTCACAATTAATCGACCAAGCAAGTAAAGATATACTTCAAAACATTATCGACCGAATCATCATTGTAAATGAAGCCTACAATCAAGGAATTCAAATTCCACCCTCCTACATTGATGAAGAATATGAATCCATAATTAAGACAGACTTTAATGGTAATCGTAGCCAGTTTTTAGCTTATTTAAAGTCGATCGGACAAACTCAGGATGAATTTAGGGAAGAGCTAAAAAGAAACATAATTGTCAGTGTAATGCAGTCGCAAAATCGAAAGAAGCAATCCCAAATTAGCCCAGAGAAAATAGAAGACTTTTATGTGAAAAATAAGATTCGTTTCTACCAGCCTGAATTGATTCATTTAAAACAAATTATCTTAATCCCTAAATCAGGTGAAACTATTGGATCTGTATTGGAGACGGCAAGCTACATTGTTTCACAGCTAGATGCAGGTAAACCCATACACTCATTAGCAAATACCTACGGCGATAAAACGTTCAATAGAACAAATGGAGACTGGGGATGGATTAAACGTGAAGATTTAAGATCTGAATTATCTCAAATAGCCTTTGATTTAGATATTGGCGAATATACTCAGCCTATTCAATTGGGTGATGCCGTATTCATTCTGTACGCAGAAAATATCCAGGAAGAGAAAATTCAGCCAATATCAGAAGTTAAAGAAATAATAGAAAAATCTCTCAGACAAGAGATCGCACAAGAATCTGTTAATCTCTGGCTTGAGGACCTTAGGTCAAAAGCGTATATCCGCTATTTCATGTAGCCGGAGTATTAGAAATCAATGTTCCTTTTTAGGAAATAAGATCGATTTTTCGCCAAACTCTGAACCAGCAAGCTCGTCTCCCCACTCTAGTTTATCTGCAAATAATTCTACTGATTTTTGCCCTAGACTGTTTAAGATTTTTTCAGCTATCTCTGGCATGACTGGTTGCAATAAAATAGAAGCTAACCTTAGACCTTCTGACATAGTCGCTAATGTGGTTGATAAGCGTTTTTGCTCTATACTCTCTTCAGACTTGGCTAGTTTCCAAGGAGCCCTAAGTTCGGTATATCGATTCAACTCCGCAATGAAACTGAATATTTTTTCTAATGCCTTGTGGAATTGAAAAGAGTCATACAATCCAAATACTTCGGCTTTAAGGCTTTCCCAGTGTTTAAGCACTGTTTTCTCTTCAGATTCTTCAATTTCAGACTTTGGGATAATTCCACTAGCAAAACGATGACCCATATTCAAGAGACGACTGACAAGATTACCTAAATCATTTGCTAGATGAGAATTATAGCGTTTTTGAAATAATTCCTCAGAAAAATCGCTGTCTTGCCCGACATTCATTTCAGAAATGACAAAATAACGGAACGCATCTGCACCGAAAGTATCAATTAAATCTAATGGATTAACAACATGCCCATCAGATTTTGACATCTTTGAACCAGAACTGAGCCACCAACCATGAACTAAATAGTGCTGAGGCAAAGGTATATCTAAAGCCTTTAGCATGATTGGCCAATACACTGCATGTGGCGGTGATAGGATATCTTTACCGATGACATGGTAATCTGCAGGCCAATATTCTTTAAATTGCTCGGTTCCATAACCAGCGGCCGTAATGTAATTAACCAAGGCATCAAACCAAACATAAGTTACAAAACCAGCATCAAAGGGAAGTTCGATTCCCCAAGAAAGTCTTTCTTTAGGACGAGAAATGCACAAATCATTCAGGGGTTCTTTAAGAAAATTGAGAACATCAGCACTGCGAAAACGTGGATAAATTAGTGATTCATTAGATTTAATTGTCTCAATCAACCAATCTTGGTACTCAGATAGCTTAAAAAAGTAATTGCTTTCGGTAATTTCTACCACTTCACCATAAATTGCAGGCCAAGCTCCATCTACTTTTTCTTTTTCCGTAACAAACTGTTCCTGACGAACACTATAAAAGCCATTATAATCCGCTTTGTATATTTTCCCTTCATCGTAGAGTTTTTGTAACAAGGATTGAACGACGTTTTTATGCCGAGTCTCGGTTGTGCGAATATAGTCATCGTTACTAATATTCAGTTTTTCGCATAAAGTTTGAAATTCAACGGCTAATGAATCACAGATTTCAATGGGCTGCACACCCTTATTTTGGGCACTCATTTGCACTTTCTGCCCATGTTCATCTAATCCAGTAACAAAATGAACAGGAACACCTGAAAGTCTTTTATAACGAGCGATGACATCCGTTAGTATCTTCTCGTAGGCATGCCCAATGTGTGGGGAACCATTAGCATAGTCAATCGCTGTGGTGATTAAAAATCGTTTACTCATATGAGTGGAAGCATTAGATAGATTTTATGGAAGCCAAGGATATTTTTTAAAATTCGGCTTTCTCTTATCATTCCAGGCTTTTCGACCTTCTTCACCCTCTTCAGTTAGGTAGTAGAGTAAAGTAGCATTACCCGCTAATTCTTGAATGCCCTGCTGCCCATCTATATCAGCGTTAAAAGAAGATTTTAAACAGCGTATAGCTAGAGGACTGTGCTCCAATATCTTGTGCGCCCATTCGGCTCCTTCTTGCTCAAGTGATTCGTAAGGTACAACTTTATTGACTAAGCCCATATCAAGAGCCTCTTCCGCTGTGTATTGCTTACATAAATACCATATTTCTCTAGCCTTTTTCTGACCAACTATGTGTGCGAGATAGCTAGCCCCAAATCCGCCATCAAAACTTCCTACCTTTGGTCCAGTTTGGCCAAAGATCGCATTTTCTGCAGCAATAGTTAAATCGCAAACCACATGAAGAACGTGTCCGCCACCGATAGCATATCCAGCCACCAGAGCGATAACTACTTTGGGCATAGAGCGAATTAATTTCTGAAGTTCTAGAACATTCAAACGAGGTACGCCATCAGAACCGATATAGCCTCCTTTTTGTTCGCCTCTGATTTTCTGATCCCCTCCAGAACAAAAAGCATATTTGCCATCCGTTTGTGGGTTAAAGCCTGTTAGCAATACTACGCCAATACTGCTATCATCCCGTGCATCAGAGAAAGCATCGATCATTTCCTGAATCGTATCTGGCGTGAACGCATTTCTTCGGTGGGGACGATTAATCGTTACTTTAGCAACACCATCACTTTTTTCATATAATATATCTTTGTAATCTTTTACTTTTTCCCAATTCATAATGATTAATACACTGTTATCTCTGGTGATTTATTTGATAGAAAGTCTTAGCATCTTCTTTTCTATTCGTTTTTATTTCAATAACTTTTAATCCTAGCCCCTGTATTCCTTTAAGGACTTTGACCAAAGTAGATTCATTTTCAACTAATTCATAATTAACCTTATGAGCTTTACAGTATGTTTCAAAGTCGACTGATTGCGGTGTAGCGAAATAGTCTTCGAAATGTTTGTTATTAGAAATAGGAAGGTGCTCAAAGATTCCACCGCCTTCATTATTGATTAAAACTACTAATAAATCTCCCTTAAAAGATTTAGCATTCAATAATCCGTTAGAGTCATGCAAGAAAGCTAAATCACCCGTTAATAGTATGGAAGGCTTGCCTAAGTGGGCCATGCCCATAGCCGTACTCAAGGTGCCATCAATACCGTTAGCTCCTCGATTACAATAAATAGAATTATAGGTTGAGCTTTGTTGCCAGAAAGATTCAGCATAACGAACAGTCATACTATTCGCTAAAAATATATCCCTATTTTCTGGTATATTTTCAGAAATCAATCGAGCAATCTTGCCCTCGAAATGAAAATCAGTCGATTGCAAAGAATTATCTATCAACTTAGAAAAATTGGATTCTTGGTTTAGCCAACTATTAATCCAATCTTCGTCTTTTTGATAGGGTTCTATGGAAGCGGCTAAGGCATCTACACTAGCAATCAACGGAATGGAATGCGCATTGATTGGGTCAATATTCTTAAATCCGTTACCAAGAAGGAATTGTACAGGAGAAACTGACTGTAAAAAAGAGCGCAAAACCTTACTTGTCGGCAGAGCGCCTATTTGTAATACGGCTGACGGTCTTAACGTTTGAGAAATAGGTGCTTCTCTTAAGAAAAAGTCATAATGAGTTATTAAATGCGTTTTTCTTAATGATGTTAATCCATTTCTTAAAGGGTTTAGAACATCTGATATTATCGGCCAACCTAATGCT
>WTIG01000061.1:0-2569 GCA_011522825.1 Puniceicoccaceae bacterium | reverse complement strand
TAATCCATTTCTTAAAGGGTTTAGAACATCTGATATTATCGGCCAACCTAATGCTTCGGACATTTTCCCTATGCTTTCAATCGATTGAATATCGTCTGATAATTCTTGAGCATTACCAACAACAATTAACCCTTTTCTATGACTTGTTAATTTCTCCACTAATAATGGTTCAGGAGAAATACTGTGATTAGAATGTTCGCTAATTTTTGCCACTACATTTGCATGGGCGGTCAGAAGTTCATCTAACTCGGACTTTATATCAGTATTATGTTCACAAGTAAAAGGTTCTCTAAATGAAAAATTAAGATGAATGGGCCCTTTATTGAGTCCGCATGTACTGCTTACGGTGTGCACAAGCGTTTGACGCAAATAATTATAATAAGATTCCGTATTTTCAGGTAAACCTATTTCGTAAAATGCATTAACGTTATTTCCAAATAACTTAATTTGATCAATCACTTGGCCGGCTGAACAATTTCTTAATTCAAAGGGACGATCACAAGTGATTACAATTAAAGGGACGTTACTTATTTGAGCCTCAATGACTGCAGGATAAAAATTAGCCGCTGCGGTACCTGAAGTGCATACTAAAGCTACTGGCTTACGTGATGCTTTTGCTTTTCCTAATGCAAAAAATCCTGCCGAACGTTCATCCAATATTGAGACTGAATGAATTTTTTCATTATTTGCAGCAGCAACTGTGAGAGAAGTGCATCTAGAACCAGGTGCTGTTACAATATACTCCACTCCTAGGCGTGCTAATACTTCTACAGTAAAAGCGCCAACTAAAGTATTCAATTTAGCTTGTGCTTCTGGATCTGTTGGACTGTTCATCAAAACCATTAAAGTAAGTATAATTAAAAATAATAAGATTCAAATGAAAGTAGTCTTTTCTTGTTAATGAAGAGTCACTTAAGAATCTAAAAGCGATTGAGAAATCCCGCTTTTTTATAAACCTTACGGAGTGTTTTAAAGGCAAGTTTTTGTGCATTTTCAGCACCCTGCTTAAGAACCGATTCTAAATATTTTTTATCGTTCATCAACTCTTGATAGCGTTCTTGCACGGGTGACAATTTTGACACTACTAAATCAGCTAAATCAGACTTAAGATCACCATACCCTTTTCCGATATATTTTTCTGCGATCGCTTCAGGCGATTCATTATTGAATGATGAATAAATATTCAAAAGATTTGTGACGCCTGGCTTATCTTCTGAAACTTCAATTTTAGAAGATGAGTCAGTAACAGCACTCATAATTTTTTTCCGTATAATTTTAGGGTCATCTAAAAGGAAAAGAGTGGCATTTTGGTTCACATCACTTTTCGACATTTTTCTAGATGGGTCCTGCAAAGACATAATTCTTTGACCTTGTTTTGCAATATACGGCTCTGGAACATTAAAAGTATCAGAGTACTTATGATTAAAACGTTGGGCTAAATTTCGGCATAGCTCCAAATGTTGTTTCTGGTCTGCACCTACTGGAACTGAGTGAGCGTTGTACAAAAGAATGTCTGCTGCCATCAATACAGGATACATCAGAAGCCCTGAATTAATAAATACTTTAGATTGAGAATCGTCGTCTGAATGGGATTCGTCCTCTTTATTCAAATGTTTAGTTTTATCTTTGAACTGAGTCATTCTTTGAAGTTCACCCAAAGGGGTAATACAACTTAATACCCAGGCTAATTCTGTGTGGCCAGTCACATGCGATTGCACAAAAATATTAGATTTCTCAGGGTCAAGTCCACAGGCGATATATTGAGCTACACAAGAAAGCGTATTTTGTCTCAATTCTGAAGGCGTGTAATCAACCGTAATTGCATGTTGGTCAACTATGCCAAAAAAACAATTATTAGACTCAAGCATATCGGCCCAATTTTTAATAGCACCTAGATAATTTCCGATTGTTAGACCACCGGTAGGCTGTGCACAGGTTAAAATAACGGGTTGTGAATCACTCATGATATTTAGCTTGTTTGATGACTAGTTAAGTTCGACATAAATTACAATAACAGACTGCTTGACCGTTTTCATTGCGATAACGAAATTCAAGTTCAGGATTAGAAATATCGCTTTTACCACATACTGCGCAAATATGCATGGCCTCATTTTGTGATTCAGATTCTTTTCGATGAGAGCGAATGCGTTTCTTTTGCTTAAGATTTAGTTTAATCGTATCGTAAAAAAATAAAACGAAAGTCAATAAACAGATAAGCATTAATACTTTATCCAATAGCGTTACTGCACCTAGAAAGGATAATAAATAAAACACACAAGAAATGTAAGCTAGATATTTTACCTTAAGAGGAAGCACAAAAAATAACAGCATTTCAAATTCTGGATTTATAACAGCAAAGGCTAAAAATATAACAAAAAAGAAGCTGTAAAAAAAGACTTGTGGGTTGATGAAAACAAGGAATTCAGAAGGAATTAATAGCACTAAAAATGCAGCAAAGATGCTAAAGGCAAAAACAAAAAGACAATAGAGATTGAATAAAAATGTGCCCCAATAGGCTTCTAAATATTGGGCAATAATGATAAATACATACCAATTAATAATTAAATAC
>WTIG01000183.1 GCA_011522825.1 Puniceicoccaceae bacterium | reverse complement strand
GCTTACGATCGGACGTCGATAAATTAAAAAAGGTTTGAGCCATGCAGCAGTTAAAAAAGATTAAGAAAAAAGAAACCCCATAAGCACCTGTCCAGGCAGCCATTTGCAATAAAACAGGTTTTTGCCATTGGCTTAACGCCAGTGGACCCATCGGCATTCCGTAAATTAAAATCGAACGAAGCCACTCACAAACAACCCATGTGCCAGCAATCCCGAGAAACCCAAGTACTCTAAATGGAAACGATTGCTGAAGCAAACGAGGCAAGATCCAACGAACATAACTCAACCATAATATAAAATAAATTGATAAACAGCCCGCTAAAAGAACCGTCCCTATATAGGTAACGTGCCTCAACCAAATTAAAATTCCTGCCCAAGCAAGCAGTGCAGACAGGCCTGCTACCCAAAGGACAGACCGCCAACTCGGCTTAGTGTAAACCCAAATTAAAAGTGGTACAAATAAAACATAAGCCAGCTCTCCAAAATTAAAAGGAGGCATCGAAGAAATCCAGACACTCCCTGTTAATAAAACTAAAAATACTTGAATTATAGTCTTACCAAACATGGGGCTGTATCATTTTGAACAATTTATTGATTGGAATCTAAGACCCAGCCCTCGTTCTCAATCAATGATTCGGCACGTTTGTATTTTAGTTGTTTGCTTTCGCCATTTTTGCGAATCGTAACCATATCATTACGCCCGATTTTTGCCGTCTCACGACGGATTGGCTCAACCTTTGGAAGTTGTACTTCCTTTTGTGAACGTGCTTGTCCTCCTCCAGAATTTGCCGCTTCCATGGCAACAGCTCCTGCCAAAGCACCCGCTTTCGCTTGTCCTTGATCTGAACCTGTTAACTCCACTTTAGCCGACATCTTAGAAAACATTTTTTCAAACGCCCCTTGATTAGTTGCGGTACGAAATACCGATGTACAAATTTCTGAGCGCAAACTTGTCATCAACTCTTCAAAGAAAACAAAGGCTTCGCTCTTATATTCGCTCAAAGGATCTTTTTGCCCGTAACTTCTCAAGCTAACACTCCTTCTCAATTCTTCCATCTCTGTTAAATGGTCCTGCCAACGACGGTCGACGGCTCGGATTACAATGTAGCGCTCTAATCCCTTTAAAGATTCTACATCCTCAAAAGTTTCACGTTCTTCGTAGGCTTTGCGAATACTCTCTAAGATAAACTCTAATGCGGCATCACCCTCTTGTTCATTCAGCTGCTCAAGCGTTAAACTGATTGGGAAGTAAGCGTTGATCCAACTGACAAAAGACTCGATATCTTCCGTGCTTTGATTCGCTACGGCCGACTGATAACGCTCCTCGATTTCTTCTGTGACCATTTCCATCACAATTCCACGAGGCGTGTCAGAGGTAATAGCCTCATTGCGAATACTGTAGATCACTTCTCTTTGTGTATTGAGAACATCATCAAATTGTAGGAGGCGCTTACGAATCGAGAAATTTTGTTGCTCCACTTTTTTCTGAGCATTTTCAATCGACCAATTCAACATCGGGTGCTCTAGCTCTTCATCTTCACTGAAATTTTTCTCTAAAATATTAGAGATCGGACCTGCATTAGCAAAGAGTCGCATCAGATCGTCCTCGAGAGAAACAAAGAATTTAGACACACCTGGGTCACCTTGACGAGCACATCGCCCACGTAATTGTCTGTCGACTCGGCGTGATTCATGCCGCTCTGTTCCAAGAACATACAATCCACCGAGTTCCTCAACACCTTCGCCTAATTTAATATCCGTACCACGACCTGCCATATTGGTGGCAATCGTGACCGCACCTTTCTGTCCTGCACGGGCAACAATCTCGGCTTCTTGTGCGTGATATTTCGCATTCAAAACACTGTGGATAATATTGGAACGCTTCAACATGCGACTGAGTAATTCCGATGACTCAACCGATGCTGTTCCCACAAGGACGGGCTGTCCCTGCTTATTCACTTCGGCAATCGTCTTCACCACCGCATTGAATTTTTCTCTTCGAGTTTTATAAATAACATCATTGTTGTCCTTACGAATATTCGGACGGTGCGTTGGAATGATCATCACTGCCAATCCATAAATTTCGTTAAATTCAGAAGCTTCCGTTTCTGCCGTACCAGTCATGCCGGCTATTTTGTCATACATGCGGAAATAATTTTGAATCGTAACCGAAGCATAGGTTTTTGTTTCCTTTTCAATTGCACAGTTTTCTTTGGCCTCAATTGCTTGGTGTAAGCCATCAGACCAACGGCGACCTGGCATGACTCGACCCGTGTTTTGGTCAACGATGTTTACCTTTCCGTTCTGCACCACATACTCTTTGTCTTTCTCGTAAAGACTGTAAGCTCTCAATAGTTGGCTGATGCAGTGTATACGCTCACTGGTATTTTGAAAATGATGTTCAGCATCTTGTTTGGCTTTTTGTTTTTCATCGCCACTCAATTCGTCTCGCTTATCGATTTCCATAAACATCGTAGGCAAATCAGGAAGCATGAAAGCATCAGGGTCGTTTGGGCTCATTAAGATACGCCCCTTCTCCGTAAGATCTGCCTGCCCTTGTTTTTCATCGAGGATGAAAAACAAAGATTCCTTTAAGGCATGGCGTTCTTTCTTTTTAAAATCGCTATTCAATTCTAGATCGACCGTGTCTAAAGACTTACGAACTTTCGGATCCTCCATCAAGCGAAGTAACTGTTTATGCTTAGGCATCCCCAATTTCACTCGATACAATTCTGTTATTAAGGCCAAATGTTGCTCCTCAGAAAATCCGTCTTTTTCTAATTGTTCCAGCCCGCTCTTCACATTGGCAATCACTTCATTGCATAGGCCTTGTTGCTGACGAACCAAATTCTGCACCACAGGCTTAACCGACTTGAATGGCAAAGGGTTATCTTCCTGCATCGGGCCAGAAATAATCAAAGGTGTTCTCGCTTCATCAATTAAGATAGAGTCCACCTCATCGATGATACAGAAGTAATGATCCCGTTGCACTTGATCGTCTTGACGAGTTGCCATTCCATTATCCCTTAGATAATCAAAGCCAAATTCGGCAGCAGTACCGTAAGTAATATCGCAGGCATACATAGCCTTACGATCGGCAGGGGACATTCCATTTTGAATACACCCGACTGTAAGCCCTAAGTAGCGGAACAAATGACCCATCCACTCAGAATCTCGGCGCGCTAAATAATCATTCACTGTCACCAACTGACAATTTCTTCCAGACAGTGCATTTAAATAGAGAGGACAGGTTGAAACCAAGGTCTTACCTTCACCCGTTGCCATTTCGGCGATACGTTTTTCGTGCAAAGCAATACCGCCTAAAAGCTGAACATCATAATGTACCATTTCCCAAGGCAATTGATGCCCACACACATCCAAAGAGCTTCCACACATGCGACGAGATGCATTTTTCACCACAGCAAAGGCTTCAGGCAATAAATCATCCAATGTCTCCCCAGCTTCAAATCGCTTTTTGAACTCAACCGTCTTGTCTTTCAAGGCCTCCTCACTTAAAGACTGCATCTCTACTTCAAAGGCATTAACTTGCTCAATGATGGGTGCACATTTTTTTTGGTACTTCCGATAATGGCTTCCAGAAAATCGTTTAAAAAACTGTTTTAGCATATTAAAAAAATTCTATATCTGTATGATTCTACTTTTAAAGTGTGCCTGAACGGTGTAGACAAGTGTTAGACACTTCATTAAACTCCTATTGTTCACTGAATTGGTTTTGAAATACAATCTAAAAATCTTCCTCTTTGTCCACACTCTTTCTTAATTTCATCGACAATCTTTCTTCTGCTTAATTATGGATAACTCGTTTCTGCTACCCTATCTCCTGTTTTTTCTAATCCTCTTAGTCGTTACGATTTTCTTAATAAAAATGATCGTACAAAACCTTGCCCTAAAGGCTCTAAAGGAAAACCAAAAAAGCTTCCTCGATCTAGCGGAGCAATCCTTCCAAAAATTACGATCCAGCTCTAATGAAGATTTAGAGTCAAAAAAAACGGCGATTGAAAAACAGCTCTCTCAACTGAACGAGGAACTGGATAAACTCAAAACCAATACCACTGAGCTTAAAACGAACCTTCAGCTCTCTAAAGAACAACTCACGAGCTTAACGGATACCACCAACCAACTCAATTCGGTCCTCTCTAATAACCAACAGCGCGGCCAGTGGGGCGAACGACAAGCCGAAGACCTACTAAGGCACTTCGATTTTCAAGAGGGCGTTAATTATAACAAGCAAACGTCTGAAGGTGGAGACCGTCCCGATTTCACTTTTTACCTCCCCAAAGGCAAACGCCTGAATATGGATGTAAAATTTCCGATTCGAGCTTTTCAGTCCTACTTAGAAGCTGAGTCAAAAACCGAACAAGAGGCACTCCTCAAACAATTTGCTTCAGATATCAAAACACACCTCAAGGCCATTGCTAAACGTAAATACATTAACCCAGCCGATGGGACGCTAGACTACTGTATCATGTTTATTTCCAACGAAGGGATTTTTCAGTTCGTAAATCAACAAGAAGAGCTCCTCGACCTCGCTAAAGAATTGAGTATCGTGATTTCTGGGCCGACTTCGCTCTTCGCTATCCTATCATTGATCCGTCAATCCATCAGCAGTTTTCAGATCGAAGAACGAGCAAAAATCATCCAAAAAGATTTACTTAAATTCCAAGACGAGTGGAACAATTATAAAGATAAAATGGATTCGGTTCAGACCAAAATGGACCAAGCGAGCAAAGCGCTAGAGGAAGCACAAGGCACTCGTACTCGTGCCTTAGAGCGACCACTGAACAAGATTCTTAATCACGAATTGAATGACGAAGATCTGTCTTCTTAATCTTCCTCTACAATTTCTAATCCAATTTTCTCAGCTGCCTTACGGGCAATATTCACATCTGGATGGTTGACTGCAAGGTACTGCAACTGCTCCTCAACTTTAGGGTCGTCACTAAAATTGCCCAAGCCTTCAACTAAGTTATAGGTTAACCAGCCATTAGTAAATTCACCCTCTTTCGTTAGTTCATTGAGATTATCCATCATTGGCTCTTTCAAATCTTCTGTCACATGATCTTTAATCACCCCAAGAGCGTAGGCTTTCATTCGACCATTTTCTGCAGTTAAATAAACATCACTTACGCTTTGATAAGCCGCTTCATCCAAACGATTATAGCGATCCAAAACTTCAGCCGCACTCACCCGAGCCCATCCATTTTGGTCCATATTAACCGCCTGCTCATAAGACTCGGATATCCAAGCCTCAGTGTCTTCCAATATACCATTTGGATCGAGTTTTCTCAGCAAATCGGTTTGGTCCGTCACTACGCTATCGAGTTCAGAGATCTTATTTTTCATCTCCACTAACTGCTCCTCCACAGGCACTGGCAAATTCGACTTAAGCGCAGCATATTCTTCCGATAAGTTTTTTAAGGACTCATTCAGTTCTTTGATTTTTGCTTCCATCTCAGAAACATCTAAGTCGGAAGCTTTTGTTGCTGCAGTATTGTATAAGGCAAACCCTAGCCCAAAGACCAACAGGCAAAGTATAAGGATTAAATTTTTTTGTTTATTCATAAAATAATGGCTTCTCGGAAATAAATGGCAGGAGAGGAGGGACTCGAACCCACAACTTACGGTTTTGGAGACCGTTGCTCTACCAATTGAACTACTCTCCTCTACTTCTAATAGTTATATAAAATTTATGCTGAATGACTAGAAAATAATCCAAGCTAACAACAACCGCAATCGCTTTTTGTCTCACAACAAGAAAGCTTTCTGCAGAGATAGAAATTTCTTGAATGGGCTAGGATAAGAAAGACTCCGCCTAAAGTATTGATCCAAGCAATGTTACTAAGACCAGACCCTGCATCTATTCCAGCGCACGAGGCACAGTGGGCGGCGCCCTGTTGTTCCATAAAATAAGCCCCAACTAAAAGCGCTAGGCCAATAAAGCAAAAAGCCAAAACATATTTATCTCTGTGCTTTTTGCAGCCCAGTAAAATCGAAGCCAAAGTCGTTGGAAATACAGCAATAAGCATCCAAAGGTGGAAATTTTCATGCACAAAAAAAGTCGTGCTGATTAAAGGAACCGCAACAATCATCACTGGAACAATTAAACAATGTATCGCACACAGTACCGCCATACTTATAGCTAATTTATCCAACCAACCTTCGTTGTGCTTTGCCTTTGGTTCATTCATAAACGTCAATTTTGTTTGAATTAATATTGATTAGTCAAACTTGTTATGCAACTTCAACTATTAGAAATTAGATTAAAATTATGGCTATAAATAATGTAATTGATGGACCTCGAGGAAAGATTTGTTTCGACCTCCCCTCCCCTTATGAAGCGCATTCGTGTGGCCTGCTTTATCTTCCGAGATTCATAGCAAAAATACGAAAGCACCTCAAAGAAGGCTTGCCCGATTCTTACCAAAAAAATTTTAAACGAGGCTTTGACCAATTTCTTTGCATGCATTTAGGCATAGAGCCCGATCAAGTTATTGAGGCAGTTAAACAAGCCGGTAATGACAATCATCTACTCGATACATTATTGAAAAAGATTTTTCCTGAAGATTTACAAGTCCGCAAATGGAACCATGAAATCACTCATAAAGGGCAAACCGAAGCAGGACGTGCCTTTATTCAGGAATCTCTTGAGCAAATGGGCGTTCCACACCTTAAGGACAAGATTCTTTGCATCATGGATATGATGGATTTAGACGAAGGTCGCCTCCCAGGATTTTGCGATGACAAGCGAGCCGAATGGGAAGCCAGCCAATTGCAGGCATAGCATCAACCTTTTGCTTAGGACTATTCCTCTACTTTAGAGAACAAATTACGCACAAAGGCTAATAGTTGTTTAAATCGTTCGACATTGTCGCCAGACACACTCTGCAACGTTGGCTCTGCTAGATTCAAAGCCCCTTCAAATTCAGCTTTCACCTGATCCAGTATTGGATACTCGTTTAACTTGCTTTCTAACTGCTGTATCGCCAACGCCGCATCGCCTCGCTGGTAGGAATCAATCCATGCATTCCTTTCGCTC
>WTIG01000215.1 GCA_011522825.1 Puniceicoccaceae bacterium | reverse complement strand
TTTGAAGCCCCCGCTTTAAAACCGGTTCAACCTTTAAAAGGAAAAGTCAGAAAAGGAAATGGTTAATCAATTATTTACTTTGGAAGACAAGGAGAAGCGAGAGGTGCCACTTCGCCCAAAAATGACCCCTTCTTAAGTCCGCTAAGGGGGGGCCAAGGCCAAAGTTTAAAACGTCCAGTTAAGTGGTTCAGTATTGGAGAGCAATTTAGGTATGAGCGTCCTCAGAAAGGTCGTTTACGTTCATTCTACCAATATAATGTTGATATATTAGGTGAGGCTGGTGTTGGAGCTGATGCTGAATTGATTGCCTGTCTAGTCGAAACACTCAAAGCATTCGATCTAGATTCTAATGACTTTAAAGTGCGTTTAAGTGATCGTCAGTTATGGATCTTGTTTTTGAAACACTGGAATGTCGGTGATGAAAATATGACTGCAGTTCTTTCTATTATGGATCGCATGGCACGATTGAAGAAGGATCAATTGAGAACACAACTTAATGAATATTTTGCAGTCGAAACAGATTCCTTTATTGCTTCAGTTGAAGATTTAATGGGAATTAATTCAGAAGCAGGATTACTCAACTTCTTTTCTAAGTTGGAGCTTTCAGATACGAACAAACAATTGATTGATGAGCGCCTACAGGAATTTGCTGATTTAAATAAGCTTATTCAATCCATGGAGATTGATCCATTTGTTTCAATTGATTTTTCAATTGTCCGAGGTCTCGCCTATTACACGGGATTCGTTTTTGAAGCTTTTGAGGCCACGGGAGAGGGCAGAGCATTAGCAGGTGGAGGTCGATATGATGATTTGATTGAGCGACTGAGTTCGAATTCAATGGAAGCGGTCGGATTTGCAATGGGCGATGTGACTTTGCTTGATTTGCTTCAATCAAAAGGAAAACTTCCAAAGTATTCCCTAAAACCAGACATTATGGTTTTGTTTTCAGAAGATGAGGCTCGTTCATGTGCTTTGAGCGATGCCCAATTTTTGCGCCGTTCTGGGATTAAGGTGGATTATCCATTGAAGCGTGCAAATTTCTCTAAGCTGTTTAAAGAGGCCAACCAGCGTGGAGTACCTTATGTTTTAATTTACGGAAATGAAGAAGTTGAAAAGGGCGTTGTTAAATTAAAGAATTTTCAAACAGGTGAAGAAACGCTTATAGAAAGAAGCCAATCAGCATTGTTAGAAAAGCTGAAAACCCTCATATAGAGTTATTATGTCGGGAATTGAAAAACTGTTAGTAACAGTCGCCAAGTTAAGGGATCCAGAAACAGGTTGCCCTTGGGATATTGAGCAAACGCACCAATCCATCACCGACTGCTTAATTGATGAATGTTGTGAATTGCTTCAGACAATAGACCGTTTGGATATGGAGCATATGGAAGAGGAGCTCGGGGATGTATTGCTTCAAGTCATATTTCATGCACAAATCGCAAAAGAGAATGGTCAATTCGACTTTGATTCTGTTTGTGAAGTATTAAATGATAAACTTGTTCGTAGGCATCCTCACGTATTTGGAGACGAAAAAGATTTAAAGACCAGTGATTCAGTCTTGGATCGTTGGGAATTAATTAAATCCAATGAAAAAAAACGAGGATTTGTAGCCACTGGTGTATTCAAGGATTTGCCACCTCAGTTGCCTGCTTTGATGTTTGCCGAAGATATTCATAAGCAGATAGTAAAAAAATCAATCGATGCATCTGAGTTTTATGACTCTGATTCTATAGAGAAGCTTTTAGGTGCTAAAACTATGGATGAATCTACAATCGGGGCTTTATTGTATAATCTAGTAGCTTGGTGCAAAGATAATAAGATCGAGCCTGAGTCTGCATTGAGGCGTTATGCTCAAAATCTCGTAGATACTATTGAATCTAGAGAAGGTTAATATTCGGTAAGCTCTAAAGCCTTACTGGAATATTCAAGGATTTAAGGTGCTCTTTAGCTTCGGCAATTGAGTATGTTCCAAAATGGAAGATAGATGCTGCTAGTACGGCATTCGCTTTGCCTTTAGTGACTGCATCCGCTAAATGATCTAGGTTTCCTGCTCCACCTGAGGCAATAATTGGAATGCCGACCGACTCACTGACTTGTCGATTCAATGCTAAATCATATCCGTCTTTTGTTCCATCGGCATCCATACTGGTTAATAAGATCTCACCAGCACCTCTGCGCTCAACTTCTTTCACCCAATCTATTAGGTCTTTTCCTGTATCGTTTCTGCCTCCATGGGTAAAGACTCGCCATTGATTATCCGATGTTTTTTTTGCATCTACTGCGACGACAATACATTGGTTTCCAAATTTATCGGAAGCATCTGATATCAGCTGTGGGTTCAATACAGCAGCAGTATTTAAGCTCACTTTATCTGCACCGGCATTCAGCATAGTACGAATGTCTTCTAGATTTCTTAAACCACCGCCGACAGTTAAAGGCATAAAGCATTCAGAAGCAGTGCGTTCAACTACATCGAGCATGATCTTTCGCTCTTCATTAGAGGCGGTGATATCTAAAAATACTAGCTCGTCAGCACCTTGCTTTTCGTAAGCTTTGGCTTGTTCTACGGGGTCGCCTGCATCGATTAAATCAACAAAGCGTACACCTTTCACGACTCTTCCAGCATGAACATCGAGACAAGGTATGATTCGTGTAGAAAGCACTGACTAAAAAATGGGGGTTAGTTTAGAATAGGGTTAAGCATCGGCAAAAGTAATATCGGGCTCAAAAGAAAGGGCTAAGCGATATTCAGTTCCCTTACGCATGATCAGTGGATGGTCTCGTTCAAGAGTTTGTATGTAATGAATCTTACCGTTGTGGGTCCTGTAATTTGGATCCTGTGAAACTGTTTCCGTTTGTTTCCATTGTGCCTGGAAATCATCTTTTAAAACTTCTGCACGATGTCCTTCTTCGCCTAAAGTAAAGGAGGTTCCGATACGGTAGGTTGAGTGTGGAGCAGAAATAGCGATCGAGTAGCGTATACGATTTAATTGGATTTGATTTTCGACTTTGAAAATATACTCACAATTAATTTTTCCACCAGAAAAGACCCAATTGACTTTGCAGGATCCGATGCCATTGGCAAAAACACCTTCTTTCGTGATTAGAGTGGGCTGTTCGTAAGAAAATTGAAGAGCATTGCGCATACCTACTTTAGTGGTACAATTTTTACCATAATAAGCAGGAATGATGGTCTTATCGCCAAAAGTTAATTCAGGAATCAGAATCGGCATATATTTGTTAACCGGACAATCAAATATTCCTGGCGCATGAGGAAATGCAAGATAGTCGCAAGTATCAATATGTTCTGAACGTGGAGCAACTAAGGGTAATTGAAAGGACAGTCCAGAATCTGGGTCTTGGTAAACAAACAAACCTTGTTCTTTTTTAGAGGTTTTGTCGAAATTGATAAAGCGTCCAATTTTTCTTGGCTTAGGTGTGTTTTCTGAAGGATAATTATTTCCAATCGACTTTATCAATCGTGACCACTGACAGAGGTAGCGAGCCGCATCAAAATTAGCGATACGATTAGTGTAAGCGGGTTCCGTGTTTCGTTCATCGTCACGAATGACCAAATAGCCATGTTCTTGATTAAGATAGGTGATGAAGAAATTAAGAAATAGTTTTTTTACCGTATCTTGGTAGAGGTCTGCTTGTGTTTTAGAAATCCATCCATCCCGCATCGCTTGTAGAATGATGCTAATAGAGTACATTTGGCCATAGGCACCAATTGAGCGACCGTAGCTCCAACCCGTTCCATCTTGGCGAACCATATCGGGTATAAGCTTTATATATTTTTCTGCCTTTGTTCTAAGGCTGGCTAATTTTCGCTCCCTTAAATTAATATTAGCGTGTAGCTGAAGAGCTTGACGGATAAAAACAAATGAGGATGCTCCAAGAATATCGAATGTGCCAGAAAGTTTATTAGAATCACTATCCACGTCATCGAAGTATCCAGAAGATGAATTTTCCTCAATGCGTTCTAGGAATCGATCAATCAACTTTCCTGTTTCGTCTTTTTTTGAAAGACCTACGCTGTAACGGGTGACGGATTTACCAATGTTAAAGGCTTGGTAATGATTATTGTAATCATTTCGTTCTAATAGCTGTTCGTCTAATTGTGACCGAGTGGGTTCAAGCAAACGCTCCCATATCGGATTTCTATCTTTTGCTGATCCGAAGGATAGTAAGCCAAGGCTGGCATAAGCGAGACCTCCTTCATGACTTTCTTGAGCAAAGGCTTGTGCAGTGATAGTACGTGCTGCAAGATCGTATAAATTATGACCGTCTAGTGTTTCTTCGTTTGTTGCTCTAAAATATTCACCAATTGCAAATGCCGCATGCCCTGATTCATGGCCGGTTGCGTTTTCATTTGGAAATGGTCTGATTGTCCCGTTATCTTCAATGGCGTCTAAGTTTTGGCTTAAGATAGAACGCGCCATGTCCAAACATTGTTCTGCAAAATTTTCCATGATTTATTTAAATTCGTTGATACTCTACTATTTTGATGAATCTCTCCTAGTTTATGTCAACTGGGTATTTGTTAATTTAGGCTCTTTTTTAATTCTTATGATTGACGGTATATAATAAAAACAAAAAATACGTTAAAACATTACAGTAAATTATTCTCTATGGAAAGTTTATCCCAAGAAAACAGAAAGTTTAACCCCAATCCCCAGTTTGTAAAGCAGGCTAAAATAGCCGGAATGGATGCCTATAAAGAACTCTACCAAAAGAGTATAGAAAAGCCCTTAGAATTTTGGTCTGATGTTGCAAATGAGCTTCATTGGTTTAAGCCATGGGACAAAGTGCTAGATGAATCCAATGCGCCCTTTTATCAATGGTATACCAATGCAAAAACCAATATCAGCTACAATTGCCTTGATCGGCAAGTTGAAGCAGGAAAGGGGGATAAGGTTGCATTTTTTTGGGAAGGTGAGCCAGGCGATAAAAAGGCATTCACATATAAGGAACTCTTAGATGAGGTATGTCGTTTTTCTAATGCTTTAAAATCTCTTGGGGTCAAAAAAGGTGATCGCATTGCACTTTATCTGCCTATGATTCCAGAATTAATTTTTGCCGTTTTAGCCTGTGCTCGAATAGGTGCGGTTCATTCTGTGATATTCGCTGGGTTTTCATCTGAATCCATTCGGGATCGGGTTGAAGATTGTCAGGCACGAATGGTCATTACTGCCGATGGTGGTTACCGAAGAGGAAAAATTCTCGAGTTGAAAAAAATCGTTGATGAAGGGGTTTCAAACTGCAGTTCAATCAGTGAAGTTCTTGTCATTAAACGTGGTGGAGAAGTAGCGATTGATTGTCCTATGACAGAAGGTCGTGATTTCTACTATGATGTTATCAGTGAAGATTGTTCTAGCGTATGTCCGCCTGAAGAAATGGACTCCGAAGATCTTTTATTCTTACTTTATACAAGTGGGACTACGGGAAAACCCAAAGGCATCATGCATACGACTGCAGGCTATCAAGTCTTCAGTTATATAACTTCAAAGTACGTTTTTGACCTAAATGATGAGGATGTGTATTGGTGTACTGCCGATGTAGGTTGGATTACCGGACATACTTACATTGTATACGGTATTCTGCAGAATGGTGCGACCCAAGTTATTTATGAAGGGGCACCCAATCATCCTGAGCCTGACCGCTTTTGGAATATAATTGAAGACTATAAAGTCACAACTTTTTACACAGCTCCGACTGCAATTCGTGCTTTTATGAAGTGGGGTGACCATTGGTTAGAAGGCAAAGATTTAAGTAGCTTGAGATTACTGGGAACAGTTGGAGAACCGATTAATCCAGAGGCTTGGATGTGGTATCATGAAAAGATTGGTGCATCAAAGTGCCCGATTGTTGATACATGGTGGCAAACGGAAACGGGTGGTCATTTACTCACACCTATACCAGGAGCGATTCCAACAAAGCCGGGCTGTGCCACGGTTCCATTTTTTGGCATTGAGCCATTGGTATTAAATGAAGAGGGCGAAACAGTTGATGTGGGTATTTTGGCGATTAAGCATCCGTGGCCAGGTATGTTACGAGGCATTTACGGAGATCAGCAACGTTACATTGATACCTATTGGAGTAAGTGGAATGGTCGCCATTATTTCCCTGGAGATGGTGCTCGTGTTGATGAGGATGGGTATTATTGGATTTTAGGACGAGTTGATGATGTGGTGAACGTATCTGGCCATAGAATTGGTACCGCTGAATTAGAGAGTATATTTGTTGAACATGAAAGTATTGCTGAAGCGGCAGTAATTGGCATTAAGCATGACATCAAGGGACAAGGGCTACTAGCTTTTGCAACGGTTATCCAAGGAAAATCCGCCGATGAAGCATTAGAAAAAGACTTAATACAATTGGTGGATAAGCGTATTGGTAAATTTGCTCGCCCAGAAAAAATCATTTTTTCATCAGATCTTCCGAAAACTCGTTCAGGAAAAATCATGCGTCGCCTTTTGCGATCCATTGCAGATGGCGATGATTTGGGTAACATCACAACTTTGGCTGACCCTTCTGTTGTGGATGAGATACAAAAACAATTTAATTAATAAAGTAATTTATTGAATTTGTAAGCTAGACAAAAAGCAAACTTCACACACTCTAACACATTATCATATGAAAATATTTTTAAACAATCAATTGGTCGATGCTGAAGAGGCTAAAATATCCGTTTTTGATCACGGGCTCTTATATGGTGATGGTGTTTTCGAAGGAATTCGCCTGTACAATAAGTGTATCTTTAAATTGGAGGAACACTTAATCCGATTGGAAATGTCGGCCAAAGCACTGATGCTAGATATCCCGTTGGATAGAGAAGCACTTGCACAAGCTGTATGCGATACATGTAATGCAAATGGATTGGAGAATGGTTACATTCGTTTAGTGGTTACTAGAGGTGTTGGCAATTTAGGTCTATCTATTAAAAATTGCAATCAGCCGCAACTGATCATCATTGCAGATAATATACAATTATACCCGAAGGAGTATTATGAGAAAGGTCTGAAGATTATTACAGTGCCGACTCGGAGAAATAATTCAGCCGCCTTACCGCCGATGATCAAGTCGCTGAATTATTTGAATAATATTTTAGCCAAGATCGAAGCGCAAAATCTAGGTTATCAAGAAGCTATTATGTTGAATGACCAAGGTTATGTAGCAGAGTGTACCGGTGATAATATATTCATGCTCAAGGATGGTATTCTCTATACTCCGAAAATTGCCTCTGGTTCACTTAAGGGCATAACGCGTGAAGTTGTTATCGATATAGCCAAAGAACTTCAAATTGAGCTTATTGAAACAGAAATGACTCGTTATGATACTTGGATTGCTGATGAAATGTTTTTAACGGGTACTGCAGCTGAGTTAATTCCAATTGTTGAGGTAGATTCTCGAAAAATTGGTGATGGTCAGCCTGGCAAAGTAACAGCTCAGTTTTTAGATCTATTTAAGGCTAAGGTCAGTAAGGAAGGTAAACGTCTCTAAAATTGGATAGGCTATATAAGTTGTGCCCGCTTTTTACTTAATTGGCACATTATTTGCCTATAATTATTTGATTTTTGATTTTTTATTTTGCGATTCACCTAGTTTTTTTTATTATAGAAATATGGCAAA
>WTIG01000074.1 GCA_011522825.1 Puniceicoccaceae bacterium | reverse complement strand
AATTTGGAAACGACTCTGTATACAAATGCTCTGGCTTAACGAAATATTTTTGTGCCTCTAATCGCTCCACTGTAACCCCAAAAAAATCAAACAACCGGTGCATCAAAGATTCTAAATTTGAATCCTTATCTGTCGTACTTATAAAATCGACTAACTCTTTTGCCTTATTCGGACGATTTGAATTAATCGCTACCAAGCGATCTTGCCCCTCGCCAAGAGATTGTTCCATCTGTTTGCAGTGCTGCCCTGATGCTTCTAAAAACGCTTTTACAGCTGCTTTAGAAAATGGGGTTCCATCCGCCCAGTGCTCACCTAGGGCTAACAATTGATCTTTATACGCTTCAAAATATAAATGCCCGCCCTTCAAAGAATTTTCCATCCCATTGAGTGCTTTATGGTGCCAATCAAATAAAAGCTCCGTCCAACTATCTTTATAATAGGGCACATGTATTTGAATTGTGCTGGTCTGACCAATACGGTCCAATCGACCAATCCTCTGTTCCAATAATTCAGGATTCAACGGCAAATCAAATAAGACTAAATGGTGTGCAAACTGAAAATTGCGCCCTTCACTCCCAATTTCAGAACACAACAAAATCTGCGCTCCCTCCTGATCAGCAAAATAGGCAGCATTGCGATCTCGCTGGATCAAACTTAAGTCTTCATGGAATAAAGCTGAATCCACTTTTAAAACGTCTAAAAGCCCAGACTGCAAAGCCTCCACTTTTTCTTTTGAACGACAAATCAAAAGAACTTTCTCACCCTTTAGCTTTTTAAGAAAGTCAGCGAGCCACTGAATTCGGCTATCTTGTTTGAAGGAATACTTATAGTTACCTGCACCTGCCGCTCCTTCCGTCCGCACGTCATTTTCTTTTTTAAACTCTTCTCGCAAACGACTATCCTGTTCTTCTTTCGATAAGCGCTCACTCGCTTCTAGTTTATGCGAAACCACTTTCCGTTTAGGAAACCCTTTCAAGGCCTTTCGCGTGTTTCGAAAAATCACTCGCCCTGTGCCGTGACGATCCACTAATGCTTCGAGTAATTTATCTCGATCCTCGAGTAATGTCTCAAAGGCATCTTCATCGACCTCCACAAGTAAGTCCCGCAAAAGTGCCTTTGCCTTTTTTGTTAAAGCCTTTCTATGAAAGACCCAATCCGCCACTTTCGCCACTTCATTGTAATGCGTATGCTCCTCAATAAAGTCCTCTAAATTTGGATAGCGATTTACATCTAATAAACGTAGGCGAGCAAAATGCCCTTCAATGCCCATCTGCTCTGGTGTTGCCGTCAATAAAATCAGTCCATCGCTTCGCTCAGATAATTTTTCAATAATTGCGTATTCCTCACTAACTCTATCTGGAGTCCATTCATAATGGTGTGCTTCATCGACAACTAATAAGTCCCAATCTACCGCCGTGATTGCTTCAGCCCATCGCTCATTACGAGTTAGAGTTTCAATGCTACACAAAACCAACTGCTCTTCCAAAAATGGATTTTGCGAATCATTTTGCATAGCTGCTGCCGCACAGCGATCTGCGTCCATGATTGTGAACCAATGATTGAACCGACGATAAAGCTCAACAAACCATTGGTGGACTAGAGACTCAGGAACAATGATTAAGATTCGTGAGGCTCGTCCAGTTAGGTGTAAGCGATGCAAAACCAAGCACGCTTCGATAGTCTTACCCAGACCCACTTCATCTGCCAACAAGACCCTAGGGCAAAAACGTGACGACACCTCATTGGCAATGAATAACTGGTGAGGAATTAAATCAATACGGCCGCCTAAAAAACCTGCGGCTGGAGAACGACGCACTTTACTGTAAGCCTCCATAGTTTGATACCTCAAAGAAAAGGCTTCCATACTGTCCACTTGCCCTTGAAGTATCCGCTCCTCTGGATTGCTAAAATTTGAACTCTCCGCCAAATCAGACTCTGCAATCATTTGTTCCCCGTTGTGATAAACAAACAGTTCATCTACGTTCTCGACACGCTCAACCTGAAAGCTAATCCCCTCACTTGAACTAATTGTATCGCCTTCTTTATAAATCACTCGCTTTAAAGGAGGGTTCTCTGAAGCAAATATTCGACTTTCCTCAGCAACTGGAAATGACAAATGCACCTGAAACTTGTTCACCTCTTTAACTAAGCCCAATCCTAATTCAGGTTCATTTTCGCTCACCCATCTTTGACCCACTTTAAACATAACGCATCATCTTATACTCCCTAGCAAAGTAAGTCAAAACTTGAGTTGACTAAAGCCACCCCTATTAGCCAACAAAACCTTTGTGAGATAACTCGAATAGATTATTGAATTATAATAAAGAATACTTTTTTATACTGACATGGACAACAACTCTGATCAACCACTCGTGGGAATCATCATGGGAAGCCAATCTGATTGGTCTACGATGAAGGAATCCGCTGAGCTTCTTAAATTATTTGAAATTCCCTTTGAGACGGAAATTGTCAGTGCACACCGCACACCTAAAAAATTATATTCTTATGCCGAATCGGCTCAATCAAGAGGACTGCAAGTGATCATCGCAGGAGCAGGTGGTGCAGCTCATCTTCCAGGCATGACTGCTGCCATTACACCGCTCCCTGTGCTTGGCGTTCCTGTACAATCCAAAGCGCTTGATGGACAAGATTCTTTGCTTTCTATTGTTCAAATGCCTGCAGGTATACCTGTCATGACTTTAGCTATTGGTATCGCAGGCGCAAAAAATGCTGCCATTTCCGCAGCATCCATTATCGCTCTCAATAATCCAGCTGTCCGAGAAAAGCTAGAGGCCTTCCGAAGCCAGCAGACTCAAACGGTTATAGAAACCCAACTACCTAAAGAGTCATGATATTGCCCGGAGGAACTATTGGCATACTAGGAGGTGGACAACTCGGACGAATGCTCATTCAAGCAGGTCGGCCGATGGGCTATCGCTTCCATATTTTCTGCCCTGAAGCAGAGTCCACTGCTGGGCGTATTGCCGATACTTTTACTCAGGCCAATTATGACGACTTTGAAGCACTCGAACGCTTCGCTCGCTCTGTGGATTGCATCACCTTTGAATTTGAGAACATTCCCTCGGATTCCCTAAATAAACTGAGTGAAATCACCCCCATACACCCTAAGACCAACGTCCTACATATCTGCCAACACAGACAGCGAGAAAAAGATTTTCTAAAATCCAAACAATTTCCCTGCGTTCAGTTTGAATACGCAACCAGCCCAGAAAGTTTAGAAAAAGCCGTTGAGACCATTGGTTTCCCCTCAGTTATCAAAACCGCTGCCTTTGGCTATGATGGCAAAGGGCAAATTAAATTAGACTCAGCAGACTCAATTAGTGATCCACAAGCCCTTTGGAAATCCCTCAACCATCCAGACCGTGTTGTTGTTGAAGAATGGATTGAGCACCAAGGCGAATATTCGGTAGTCTGTGCTAGAAATGAGAAAGGAGAAAAAGCGAGCTTCCCTGTTTCGGAAAACGTGCATATCCATCACATCCTCCATAGCTCTACCGCACCGGCACCCATTTCAGAAAGCATTGCTCAACAGGCCCACACGCTTGCCGAACAACTTGCTGATACCTTAGAAGTTGTTGGTCTGCTAGCCGTTGAATTTTTCTTAACGCAAGACGACCAACTAATCGTTAATGAGATGGCACCACGCCCGCATAATTCAGGGCACTATACGATTGATGCCTGCCATACCTCACAGTTTCAGCAACACATCCGAGCTATTACCGGACTCCCTATGGGCAAAACAGATACCCACACGCCTGCGGTTATGATTAATATCCTCGGGGATCTATGGTCTGAAACCCCTCCACCATGGAACCTTTTATTTAAAAACCCAAGCACGCAGCTCCACCTTTACGACAAAGGTGAAGCTCGAAAGGGCAGAAAAATGGGACACTACACTGTATTAGATGCAAATTTAAGCCTCGCTAAAAAAGAAGCTGAAGCACTTTTTCTTGAATTGAAAGGCTAATACGGCAAAACTCACACCATTAAATCATGGAGATACACCCAAAACTAGACGCGTTTAAAGCCAGTGCTAAACAGGGCTATCGTATTCCTGTCTTCATGGATTTAACCGCGGATTGCGAAACACCCCTCTCCGCTTATTCAAAACTTGCTCAAGAAAAGCCCGCTTTTTTGTTTGAATCGATTGTTGGCGGTGAAAATATCAGCCGATTCTCTTTTTTAGGAGCTGCCCCAAAGAAAATTTTCCGTATTTATAGCGATAAAAGCACCATTACCCATAAAGATGGTACCGAAGAAAGCTTCAAAACCCCCGAAGATCCCCTAAGTTTAATCGAAAATGAGCTGGCTCGCTTTAAAACCCTCTCTATTGAGGGCATGCCTCCCTTTGATGGTGGTGCTGTAGGCTTTGTTGGCCACGAGTTTATTCACACTGTTGAACCAAGCATTGCTATTTCTGAAAATGACCCCCTAAAACTCCCAATTTTATACTATATTATTACGGATTCGGTTTTAATTTTTGATCACGTAAAACAAGTATTAAAAATCTGTGTTTATGCTGAAATTAACGATTCTACTGAAGAGGCTTATCATCAAGCCGTTACAGAAATAAATCGCATTCACACCCTACTTCAAAAGCCCACTGAAATTAACTATCAGCAAATTACGCAACCCGACGAAATACCGGTTCCAAAAGGCAATTTCGAACCTGAGGAATTCGAAGCTTCCGTAAGTAAGGTCAAAGAATATATTGAAGCTGGAGACGTTATACAAACTGTTCTTTCTCAACGCTTTAGCAAAGAATTTACCATTCCTCCTATCGGGCTTTATCGTGCTTTGCGCACCGTCAATCCATCGCCTTATATGTTCCTTCTTGAAGATCCAGAATTTTCAGTAGTCGGAGCCTCCCCAGAGATACATGTCCGACTCACAGGAAGCCAAATTGACATCCGTCCCATTGCTGGAACTCGTCGCCGTGGGCGCAATGAAAAAGAAGATCTGGAGCTCGAGGCAGATTTACTCGGCGATAAGAAGGAATGTGCCGAACATTTGATGCTTGTAGACCTTGCCCGCAATGATATCGGCCGTGTCTCTGAATATGGTTCTGTTAAGGTCTCTGATTACATGACAATTGAACGTTATTCACATGTTATGCACATTGTCTCTCAAGTCCAAGGTACCCTTGCTTCAGACAAAACGGCCTATGACTTGATGAAAGCGACTTTTCCGGCAGGTACACTCAGTGGAGCGCCAAAAGTCCGCGCTTTACAGATTATTTCCGAGCTAGAAAACAGCCAAAGAGGTCTCTACGGAGGCGCATTAGGCTATTTTAGTTACAATGGGAACCATGATTCCTGTATTGGCATCCGCACAGCGGTTGTCAAAGACCAGAAGATTTACATCCAGTCAGGAGCTGGTGTGGTCGCCGATTCTATCCCTAAAGAAGAATATATCGAAACCATCAATAAAGCCAAAGCCATGTTTAAGGCGGTTTCAATCGCAGAGACTCTATTTTCAAAATAAGCTCTCAATCTTCATTCTATCAGTAAGTAAATCCATTATTTTACGATTAGTTTAAATAGCTTATCGTGAGTAAAATTAAACATAATCGTTACAAAACTGATCCAAAAACGACTGGTGCGATACCCAGAAGCGGAGTAGACTCTGTGGATGAAAACCCAAGAGCGCTTCTTCATCCAAATGAAAGAGATGCCATGTTCACTTACATGCAATCTATTTCAAAGACACCATTGCTCACTATTGAAGAAGAAGTTGAGCTCGCTAATAAAATTAAGAAAGGCGATCAAAAAGCCCGAGAAAAAATGATCGCCTCTAACTTACGTCTAGTCGTGAAAATAGCGCGTGACTATATGAATTTCGGACTCCCTTTGATGGACCTTGTCAGCGAAGGAAACATCGGCCTTGTGAAAGCAGTCGAACGCTTTGATCCATACAAAGGAGGTAAGTTAAGTACTTACGCATCGTGGTGGATAAAGCAGTCTATTAAACGAGCATTGGCCAATCATAGTAAGACGATTCGTGTACCTGTGCATTTAGTCGACCGCATTTCTAAGATGCGAAAAATCATCAAAGAACTCACAGATAAACTTGGACGCGAACCCTGCGATGAAGAAATCGGCTATGCGATGGAAATACCGACCAACAAAATTGCTCACCTAAAGTCTATCAGTGCGCAACCAAAGTCTTTAGATGCTCCTATTAATGATGAATCGGATACCAGCTTCGGTGATCTAGTCGGCGATGACAACCAGTCATCCCCTTTCGAAGACTTAGATACTAAGATGCAGAACATGGACATTCAAAGTGTTGTCAATCAACTCGAACCTAGAGAAGCTGAAATCATCAAACTTCGGTTTGGCTTAGATGGGGCAAAAGCGATGACCTTAGAAGAAGTTGGCGAAAAATTTCAAGTGACTCGTGAGCGTATTCGTCAGTTGCAAAATGACTCCATTCGTAAGATGCGAAATTTGCTCACTGAAATCAACAAACAGAAAAGCAAAGAAGAGCTTCACGAAGAATTAATTGAAAAGAAGAAGATGGAAGTTCTTCAAGAATTCTTCCAAGAGCACTCTAACTAGAACTAAAGTGTGTATATTCGCTTTTCTCGAAGCAATGTGGCGGATATTGCAAATAGTGCAGATAGCCAAACAAACCAATCCCCATAACGAGAGTAGAAACTTGTGTAAGACTGCCACTGCTTATCCAACGTTAAGGTAAAGCTACCACATCCCTTAAAGTAAATGGAATTCACTTCGTCTGTTAGCACATCACGCACTGAACCATAAGCATCAATCCATCCACTCCAGCCCGCATTACCACAACGAATAACAGGCCGCCTATTTTCAATTGCTCGCAATACTGAATGAGCTGCATGAAAATAAGCACCCCCTTCTTCTTCATACCAAGCATCATTCGTTGCTACAAAAAGAATTTCAGCACCTGCCTGCACCGTTTTCCGCACTAATTTTGGGAACATGTCTTCATAACAGACTAAAGCACCAATGCTATAGTCCTTTTCTCTTAAAGAAATCGGAATAATTCCATTCCTAGTTCCAGCATAAAAATGCCCTTGGACAGCAGCAAAGGTTTCTATAATGCCTTTAAATGGACTGGGGATATACTCCCCAAATGGAACTAATTTTTGCTTGAAGTAATAATTTGGATTTAAACCTGTCTCGGGCTCTACCAAAAAAATTCCATTATGCCATCGTTTCCCATTGCTAATGTAAGCAAGATTTCCAGTCAAAATTGGCCGATCCTGCATATTGGCTAATGATTTAAAGAAAACTAACGTTTCTTGATCTCCAATAATTGCATCTGGCGTAACAGCCTCAGGCAACATCAAGATATCAAATTCTAACAATTGAGCACGCGTGACTTGTTGCTTTAGTTCATTCATTCTTAAGGCATTTATGCCCTCATCCCAATTTAATAACGGCTTAAAATTAGGCTGAACTAGAGCGAAAGAGAAAGCCTCTTCTTGACCTGACCATGATTTAGGCAGGCAATTTAAATAAAGAAAAATCAGACTTATCAATACCGCAATCGCACAATAAAAATCAGCCTTAAACCATCTTAAAAAAATCGAGCGCTTACGATCGGACGTCGATAAATTAAAAAAGGTTTGAGCCATGCAGCAGTTAAA
>WTIG01000058.1 GCA_011522825.1 Puniceicoccaceae bacterium | reverse complement strand
GCTTTGAACCATCAGAATGCTTTCTATATAAGGGCTAACCGATTTGATTGATGGGTCACGGGAGAGTCCATCAAATAAAACTCCCCAATCTTGAAGCATCCCTTCACTAGAATAAATAAGGATATCCCCGTGCGTTTTGGCTAAATGCCTACGAATGTTCTCCCCAAAACCATTCATCACGCTTTGTACAATAATTAGAACACTCACACCCAAAGCTACCCCAATTATGGATATCATTGAAAAATAAGAGATAACCTTCTTAGAAGGGAATAATTGCTTTAATGCGTAATATATATACCAAGGCACGGTAAGAGCATTTAGAAAAATGAGATTAAGGAAAAGTAAAAAAATTCACCAAATTAAGTATTCTAATTCTTGACCTTGAGACAGGAACAACTCTTATAGAGTCTTTAATTCTATAAAAACTATATTTAAACATTTAAGATTATGCCAGTAGCAACACCAAAACAATATGCAGCAATGCTTGATGCCGCACAAAAAGGAAATTATGCGTACCCTGCAGTGAACGTCACATCAATAGCTACCATTAACGCATCCCTAAAGGCATTTGCTGATGCAAAATCGGATGGAATTATACAGGTTTCTACAGGAGGCGGTGAATTTGCCTCAGGTCTTAGCGTGAAAGATGCTGCTTTTGGAGCAATTGTTCTTGCTGAAGCTTGCCACAAACTTGCTGAAAAATATGACATTTTAGTAGCTTTGCACACCGACCACTGTCATCCAGAAAAAGTTGAAGGATTTTTAAAACCCTTATTAGAGGCATCAAGAAAGAGAATCGCTGAGGGAAAAGGACCGCTTTTCCAATCACATATGTTTGATGGTTCAATACTTCCACTTGAAGAAAACATGGAAATTTCTAAAAAGTTATTAGCTGAATGTGCTGAACTCGATATTATTTTAGAAATTGAAGCAGGTGTTGTTGGTGGAGAAGAAGATGGTCATGATACATCAGGCCTTCCTGCTGAAAAACTGTACACTACTCCTGAAGACATGGTACAGGTTCATGAATCACTGAATGGAATCGGTCGTTTTTTATTCGCGGCTACATTCGGCAATGTTCACGGTGCTTATAAACCAGGTGCAGTACAGCTAAAGCCTGCTATTCTTAAAGATGGACAAGCAGCCGTTGAAGCAAAATATGGTGCAGAATCTCGTTTTGACTTAGTATTTCATGGTGGGTCTGGTTCAGACTTAAGCGACATTCGCGAAACTTTAGGCTATGGTGTGGTAAAAATGAATATCGATACCGATACTCAATATGCTTTCACTCGCCCTATCGTAACACATGTTTGTGAGAACATTGAAGGCGTGCTTAAGATCGAAGACGAAGTTGGTAACAAGAAGACTTACGATCCACGTAGCTACTTGAAAAAAGGAGAGCAAAACATGTCTCTTCGTATGGCAAAAGCCTGTGAAGATCTATGCTCAGATGGAAAAACCATTTTTGGTACTGTCTAAAGCTTAGACGCTTTTCAAATCACATAGCAGAATGAAGTTAACTTTCGTCTAACGAAAGTTTCTCCTTAGTCATAGTTCCTACGCCCGTCGAAGGCACTCTTCAGCGTACTCGCATCGGCAAAGGTCACACCACCACCACTTGGCAGACCAAAGCCCACTTGCGAAAAGTGAATGTTTGGAAAGGCTGAAAGTAAATCTTGGATGTAATGACAAGTCGCATTACCTTCAATATCATTGCTCAAGGCAAAAATCACTTCGTCAACCGCTCCACGCTCGATACGGCTGACTAGGCTTTTGAAATTCAAATGCTCTGGCAATACACCATGTATAGGAGACAATTTTCCAGACAAAACATGATAGAGACCATTCCAAGTGCCTGAGCGCTCTATCGCCATCAGGTCTAAAACATTTTCTACTATGCAAATTGTATTCTTAATCCTAGATGGATTCTGGCAGATTTCGCATAAAGTCCCTTCACAAAGATTACCACAATCTTCACAGGGAGATAATTTCGATTGCGCATCCTCAATAGCTTGTATCAAGTCTTTTCCTGACTCTGCCTTATCTGTTAGTAAATGAATCGCAATTCGCTCGGCTGAACGGTAGCCTAAACCTGGCAATTTCCTCAAATGAGACAAAAGCGTATCATAGGAATTATTCATTGATTCCGATAATTAAAATAAGCCCGGAATGCCACCCATTCCTCCTGAAAGAGAACTCATCAACGATTCATTCTTTTCCTTAGATTTTTGAGTCGCTTCTTGTACCGCAGCTAACAAAGTTTCTTGGACAAAATCAGCATCCTCTTTGAGAAACTCTGGATCAATTTTAATTGATTTAAATTCACCATGACCCGTTATCTCAATTTCAATGGCACCTCCGCCACTAGATACCTTGAGAATTGTCTCAGCAAGTGACTCTTGAGCCGCTTGCATTTGCTTCTGCATTTTTTGAGCTTGTTTTAATAATTTTCCAACTCCAGCCATATAAAAAAGATTTGCAGAGAGTTCATTTCCGTCAAGGAGAAATCAAAGAATTAATCAGGATAATTGGCCAATTATTTGTGTATAACCCTGCTTGTAACTTGGGTATTTTAGAACCAGCCCCATGGCCTCTTTGATCTTCGTGTTGGCTATTCGCCTATTTTTAGTTCGGGTTTTTCTTGATGCATTCCTTTGAGTGACTAAATCCTTGTCGAATGTTGGCACCGCTATACCTAGTTCATTCGCAAGCCACTCAACAACGACCTCTTTTTTCGTGGGCATATCATCACTTAAGTTATAAATACCTGATGGTATGTTCGATTTTACATCAATCAGTCTGATAATAGCCGAAACGATATCGTCGACATGAATCATGTTCATAAAATAATCTCCTGAACCAGCAATTGCATTTGAGGATTGAATTTGATTCAATAAATAATGCCGTTCTGGCCCATAGATACCCGATAGCCTTAGAATAAAATAGTTATCAAAGTGCGATTGGTTCGATTCAATTAAATTTTCAGATCTTCTTAACACTTGGGCCGTATCAGAATGAACACTGTCTCTCTTAAGAGAATCTTCACTAACCCAGTTCCCCGAATTTTCAGGATATACCGAAGTACTACTCGTATAAACAAATGTTTCAATGGAATGCGATTTAGCCCATTGGATAATTGATGCCTGCCCTTCATAGTAAGATGACTCATAGCCACTCAAACCATTACCAGCAGAACTCACGCAATTAATAATTTTCGTATAATCATTGCCAACAAGACTATGCCAGCTATCAGATTCTAAACGATCAACAATAACTTCAGTGATGCCTCTTGCCTTTAACACTTCGGCAAAGGTTTCATTTTTAGTAAGAGCACCTACTTCATGCCCGGCTGCTATTAAGGTATCGGCTAAACGCATCCCCAAATACCCGCAACCAAATATAAAAACTTTCGACATTTTAAAATAAATCTGAGGCTTGTCTAATCTTGGATTAACTCCATTTTAAAGACCATGTTAAAAAATTCACAAAGTGTTCGTAACTACTTTCTCGAATTACAAAACAAGATAACAGAGAAACTTCAAGAACAAGAAACGGTTTCATTCCTTGAAGATCAATGGAATCGTGAAGAAGGCGGTGGTGGACAATCACGAATTTTAGAAAATGGTGTAATATTTGAAAAAGCCGGAATCAATTTTTCAGATGTACACGGTCAACAATTACCCACTTCAGCTACAGAAAAACGACCAAATTTGGAAAATACATCCTTTCGAGCTATGGGCATTTCTTTAGTGTTTCATCCTAGAAATCCTTTCGTTCCAACCTGCCACATGAACCTTCGCTACTTTTCTGTTTTGAAGAAGGATGAAGAGATTGCTTGGTGGTTCGGTGGTGGCTACGATCTGACTCCCTATTACGGATTTGAAGAAGATGCCATACATTGGCACAGTACTGCACGAGATGCCTGCAAACCTTTTGGCAAAAATATTTATCCTAAGTTCAAACAAGCCTGTGATCGTTATTTCTATCTTCCACATAGAAAAGAGCCCAGAGGTATAGGCGGTGTCTTTTTTGATGATTACAACGAAATCGACTTCGACCATTCATTCGCACTCACACAATCCATCGGCAATAGTTTCTTACCAGCCTACATACCAATTTTAGAGAAACGTAAAGACACCCCATTTGGCGATAAGCATAAAAGTTTCCAACACTACCGAAGAGGACGCTATGTTGAGTTTAATTTAATTTACGACAGAGGAACTCTCTTTGGACTTCAATCCAACGGACGCACTGAATCCATACTCATGTCTTTACCGCCTCAAGTTAATTGGACTTACAATTATCAGCCCGATTCAAATTCTGAAGAAGCATTGCTTTACCAAAATTTTCTCATAGAAAAAGACTGGTTACAATAAACTCAAAACAACAATAAAAATGAATTCTAGAGATCGGTTTTTAAAAACAGCTCAATTAGAAAAGGCAGATCGTCCTCCTGTTTGGCTGATGAGGCAAGCAGGTCGCTATCTACCAGAATACCGAGAGCTCAAAAGCAAATACGATTTTATCACACTAGTTAAAACCCCTGAACTGGCTACTGAGATTACCTTACAGCCGCTAAAACGCTTTCCTCTAGATGCTGCGATTATTTTCTCTGACATCTTAGTCATCCCAGAAGCATTGGGACAGCCCTATAACTTTAGAGACGGCGGTGGCATTCAAATGGAATACTGTCTCTCTAATAAGTCCCAAATTGAAGCTTTAGATGATTCAGCAATAACTGAGAAATTAAATTATGTTTCTGAAGCATTGAAGCTGACTAAAAAATCAATTGGCGATACAAAAGCTCTACTTGGGTTCTGCGGTTCGCCTTGGACTTTAGCTTGCTACATGATCGATGGTGGAAGTTCACCCGATTTTTCACGCACCGCTCAATTTGCTCAGCGAAACCCAAAAGAATTTTCCTTACTTATGGAAAAATTGAGCCAATCAATTATTCACTATCTCAATATGCAAATTGATGCTGGAGTGGATTGTGTACAAATCTTTGATTCTTGGGCCTCAGTATGTACAGAATCCAATTACTACTCACAATCACTAAAGTGGATCCAAATAATAATTAACGGCTTGAAAAAGCCCATACCCGTTATTCTCTATGCTAAAGGCATGAACCATTGCCTAAATCAGCAACTAAAAACCGGGGCTAAAATCCTAAGTTTGGATTGGACGATTTCACTCAAAGACGCTGCTAGAGAAACAAATAATCAGTGTGCTTTACAAGGAAACTTAGATCCTCAGTTTTTGACCACAGATCCGAGTACGGTTAAAAAAGAAACAGAAAGCCTATTAAAAATATCTGAATCACTTAAGGGTCATATATTCAATCTTGGACATGGAATGCTACCAACTGCAAAAGTAGAATGCGTCGAAGCACTGCTTGAAACCGTGACAAATTATCGATATGGCTAATATCGCTATATTAGGTGCAGGGCTCAGAGGCTTATACATTGCCTATGAACTAGAAAAGCTTGGCCATCAATGCACTGTATTCGAATCCTCTCAGCATATTGGTGGAGCACTTGTTACTACTCGTCATGATTCTGGATTTCTCACTGAAGATGGCGCACATACACTACTCATTAATTCTGAGAAAGTGGACAATCTTATCCAAGAGTTAGGAGCACTAAGAAATGAGATAGTCCAAGCAGATTCACAAAAACTCAATCGCTTTATACTCAGAAACAATCAACTAAACCCACTTCAACCAAACCCACTTGCCCTGCTCAAAACACCCCTACTGTCTATTAAAGCAAAGTACCAACTCTTTTCTGAAATTTTCAGAAAGCAGCAACCTATAGATTCAGACCTTTCTTTGTATGACTTTTTCAAGGAGCATTTTGGCGCCGAATGCTCAGATTATTTACTCGATCCATTTATTGCAGGAACTTATGCCGGTGACCCTAAAACACTATCCGCCAAACACACGTTCCCGAAGTTAGTTAAAGCGAGTGAATCTAATGGTAGTATCATTCGTTCACTCCTATCCAATAAAAATAAATTTAAGAATAAGATAATATCCTTTAAAGAAGGCTTGGTACAATTGCCGATCGCCCTCTCACAAAGCTTAAAACAAGCCCCTATCACAGAAACAAAGCTAATTGAAGTCGTACACAATAAAGAAGGATGGAATATACAGTTCCAAGTTAAAAACGAGCTGCCTAAAAGTCAGTTATTTGATGCGGTCTATTCAACGATTCCTGCTCATAAAAACCACTCTTTACCTTTAAGTGAATTAGCCAAAAATGACATACCGGATTTTAGCACATTAGAGCACCCTCCGGTTAGCGTCTTATCTCTCGGTTTTCATTCTGAACAATTGAAAGAGCCTTTGTCTGGCTTCGGCTACCTTATCCCCTCAAAAGAAAAAGAAGATTACTTAGGCGTTTTATTCACTTCTTCAATATTTAAAAATAGGGCTCCAGAAAATCATACATTGATAACAGTATTTGTTGGTGGTGCCAGAAATCCGAAAATGGCAAGTCTTAGTGAATCAGATATGATTTCAAAGCTGTATCCTAAGATACAAAGCTGTTTACAAATTAAGGGCGATCCGGTCTTTAGCTATACTCGTCACTGGGAATCTTCCATTCCACAATACTCAATGGACCATGATAAGATAATCAGCCAAATCCAAAATTTTGAAAACAAGAATTCAAATTTCTTCCTATCCGGCAATTACCGAAATGGCATCTCTCTAGGGGATTGCTTTAGCGACTTTCCCCTACCGATTTAATTTTTTTATTTCAAAATCTGCTCTGCAATCCATTCGGAAGCACTCTTCTCCCGTTCATCAATCAGTTTATACTTAAGAACATTCGAGGCATCCATGAAATTATCAATAGATTCTTGTTGGTTCAAATATGGGGTAAAATGATTCACTATATTTTCAACTCTAGCTTCATTTTGCAATAATTCTGGATAAATGCTTTGATCTAAAATCAAATTAGCGAGGCCAATAAATCGTACCTTGATCAACATTCGTAACATCCAGTAATTAAGCTTAGATAGTTTATAGATAATAACCCCTGGAATAGAGGCTATAGCCATGCTGAGTGATATCGTACCCGAACTCATGATCGTACCTTTTACTTTCAGCTTTTGACTATCATTCCTCAATAAACTTACCTTATCAGACAAATCAGGATAAGTTTCTAAAATGCTTTTAAGGCATACCTCAACTGCTAGGCTCGGATACAAGATTACCGCTGATAATGAATCATCTTCAGCAGATATCTTTCGAAACGCCTCTAAAATCGTCGGGGCAATGACTTCAATCGATTTTATACGACTACCTGGTAGCAGTAAGATCACACCATTTGAGTCATATTCTACAGGAAGCGGATAGTCTTTTTCGGCAAAAGGATGACCTAGGTAAGTCACTGGTAAATCTGTATCTAAATAACACTCCTTTTCAAAAGGGAACAATACGCCTAAGGAATCCAGAATTTTTGCCATTTTAAACCTGCGTTGACTCTTCCAGGCCCAGATCTGTGGGCTGACATAGTAGTGAAGACCAATAATACCCCCTCCTTTTTGGCTCAATCCCATTTCTTTCAGTGATTTAGCTAATCGTAGATTAAAGCCTGGATAATCAACAAAACAAATGTGCTTAGGTTGATATTTCTTGATCCAATTTAATGTATTATCAAATAAGCCCTTCAAAAAAGAATAATTTTTAATCACATCGACCAATCCCATTACAGAATGATCCACCATATTAAAG
>WTIG01000086.1:6544-7836 GCA_011522825.1 Puniceicoccaceae bacterium | reverse complement strand
CCTCTAGTGGCTCGTCCTTGATCGCGTAACTGGGTTTCGGCAAATCGAATCGATTGTGCGTTTTGAGTGATCAAAACAATTTCATCTTCGCCGGTAGTTAAACGAGCCCCGATTAAGTCATCATTTTCATCAATATTGATTCCAATAATGCCTCCCTTTCTGAAGTTTCTGAAATCAGACAGTTTTGTCTTTTTCACCACACCATTTTTTGTTGCTAAAACAATAGATTCATTCGTCTCTTCAAAGCCTTTAACACATATCATGGCGGCTATCTTTTCATTTTCTTGCACCTCTAAAATATTTGAAATGGAGCGACCTTTAGCAGTTCGTGATCCTTCAGGGAAGTGGTAGACTTTTTCAACATAGACTCGTCCGCTATTCATGAAGCACATGATATAATCATGCGTTGAAGCAGTGAATAGGTGCTCGACAAAATCATCTTCGTACTGCCCTGAGCCGATAACTCCTTTGCCGCCTCTTTTTTGAGAGCGGTAGGCGTCTAATGTGGTTCGCTTGATAAATCCTTTGTGGCTGACGGTAATCATACAACCTTCATTTGGAATCAAATCTTCCATAGAGATATCGCCATCGATATTAAGAATTTCAGAACGACGAGGATTTCCGTACTTTTCCTTCATCTCTAACAGCTCCTCTTTGATAACATTAAGCAGTCGCTGTTCGTTATTTAAAATAGATTTAAGCTCTTCGATTTCAGCCATTAACTTGAGATATTCATCTTCAATCTTATCACGCTCAAGCCCAGTTAATTGATAAAGCCTCAACTCTAGGATCGCATTGATTTGTGCTTCAGACAGTGGGTATTTTTCTTTTAGCTTATTTTTGGCTTCTTCCCGATTCTTTGAGGCACGAATTAGTTTTACAAAGTCATCTAAGTTATCGAGTGCGATTCGGTAACCTTCCAAAATATGTGCCCTTGCTTCGGCTTTCTTGAGTCTAAATTCGGTTCGTCTGTAAATGACATCTCTACGATGATCAATATAGCAGTTGAGCATTTCTTTGATGTTCATTTGCTTCGGACGACGATTATCCAATGCGAGTAAGATAACACCAAATGAGCTTTCAAGTGGGGTCATTTTGTACAGTTGATTGATAATCACCCTTGGAATTGCACCTCGCTTCAGTTCGATGACAATTCGTGTTTCTTCGGTTGACTCATCACGTAAGTCTGAAATTCCATCAATCGCTTTGCTGGTAATCAACTCAGCGATTCGCATCACGAGTGAAGCACGGTTTACATTATAAGGAATCGCAGAAATGATAATTTCCTCTTT
>WTIG01000086.1:0-6444 GCA_011522825.1 Puniceicoccaceae bacterium | reverse complement strand
ACAAAGTTTACGGTATCCTCATCAATATCTTTCAGTAAATCTTCGGCAATATTTTCCAGTTTACACTCAGTATATCGGTACGCTGCCGCAGAATCGCCATCAATGGAACCGAAGTTTCCTTGTGGAATAATTAATGGGTAACGCATGACCCAATCTTGGGCTAATCGCACAAGTGTATCGTAAACGGAACTATCACCGTGTGGGTGATAATTTTTTAAAACTTCACCAACCACACCAGCACATTTATCAAAAGGGCGATTATGAAGTAAGCCTTCACGTAACATTGCATATAAAATTCGTCTTTGTACGGGTTTGAGTCCATCACGGGCATCGGGAAGGGCACGGCTCACTATGACGGACATTGAATAATCAATGTAGGCGGATTGCATGATATCGGATATCGATGTGCCTGCTTCGTTATTACTGATTAAATTGGTATCGTTTTCTTGGTCTGACATATTGGTTTATGTTTAAAGGTGTGAGTACAGTTTGCGGGAGGGTTACACGTCCAAGTGGGCGACATTTAGGGCGTTATCTTCAATAAAAGCTCTTCGTGACGGGACATCTTCGCCCATCAGCATGGTAAAGACAGCATCGGCATTGGCAGCATCTTCGATGGTTACTTTGAGTAATTTTCGGGTGCTAGGATCCATTGTCGTTTCAAAAAGCTGCTTTGGGTTCATTTCACCAAGGCCTTTATAACGTTGAATGGTTAATCCACGTTTTCCGATCTTTCGTATAGCGTCAATTAATTCAATAATTGAGCAGAGTTCTACGATGTTTTCCTTTTTCTCATCGCCTTTGTTTTCGATGAGGTGATAGCGTACCTCTTCGGTTGGTGAGAATTGTTTAATATCAATGCCGAAATTCGCCAGTTCTTTGAGCAGTTTGCTCATTTCTGTTGATTCATAAATTTCATGCAGTGAAATCCGTTGTTGTACCTGTAAGCCTTCTTTGTTTGTGACTTCTTTGATGATTGCTCCAGAGGAATCGCCTTCGCTTAAGTCATACTCTTGGTGGAAGGAAGCTCTTTCTTCATCACCTTTTAAAAATTCGAACGATTCTTTATTGCCAGTACGGATGCGCACGAGATATCTCGGCAAGCTATGGCTTTCTTGGTCATGTTGGTCAAGGTATTCGGCTAAGTTGCAACCATATCGGGAAACACCTTTTCCAACCATTTCTAATCGTGACAAAACTTCCACAACCTTATCAATGGATTCACTTCCTAGCTCTCGATCATCTCTGAGGCGTTTGAAGGTGACATCTTCGCTTCCTAGCTCAAGGAGGATTCGATTCAGCTGAGGATCATTATCGATATACTGCTCTCTACGTTTACGTTTTATTTTATAAAGAGGTGGTTGGGCGATATAGACATATCCGGCTTCAATCAGTCCTTTGAGTTGTCTGAATAAAAAGGTTAAGAGTAGGGTACGAATGTGCGCACCATCTACGTCAGCATCGGTCATGAGGATAATTTTATGATAACGGGCTTTTTCTACATTAAAAGCACCTTCACCTTCTTCTCCAATACCTGTACCGACTGCAGTAATCAGACTACGGATTTCGTTATTAGCGAGTACCTTATCTAAACGGGCTTTTTCTACATTCAATAATTTACCACGAATTGGAAGGATTGCTTGTGTGGCACGGTCACGACCTTGTTTGGCTGAACCACCTGCAGAATCACCCTCAACGATATACAGTTCAGAAACAGATGGGTCTTTCGAAGAACAATCAGCTAATTTACCGGGTAGACCACCTCCAGAGAGGGCACCTTTTCGCACGGTTTCACGTGCTTTTCTTGCTGCTTCTCTTGCTCGAGCCGCATTCAAGCATTTGTCAATGAGGCGCTTTGCGATTTGAGGCTGTGTTTCAAAATGATACTTTAACTCTTCACCTGTAATTTTTTGTACGATACCATCGACTTCACCATTGGACAACTTGGTCTTGGTTTGTCCCTCAAAGCGAGGCTCTGGGACTTTGACAGAGATAACAGCCGTTAATCCTTCTCTTGAATCATCGCCGGATAGATTTGGGTCTTTGTCTTTGAGTAAATTATTTTGTTTTGCGTAATTATTGATGACACGGGTTAAAGCGGTTCTAAACCCAGAAAGGTGCGTACCGCCCTCAATATTGAAAATCGAGTTGGCGTAGGCGTAAATTTGATCGTTGTAACTGTCGTTATATTGAAGGGCGATATCTACAACAATGTCAGTATCTAGATCTGGATTTGGAGAGGGTGCAGAGCCACTAATTTTAATCGGTTCATCGTGAAGGACATTTTTATTCTCATTGAGAAACGTCACATATTCTGCGATCCCATCTTTGAAGATAAAGGTTTCCGTTTTGTTGATACGTTCATCAATAAAGATGATTTCAATGCCTGGATTTAAAAATGCTAGTTCTCTTAAACGTTTTGCCAAGAGTTCGAATTTAAATTCACGGGTGGCAAGGAAGATTTGAGGATCTGGAGAAAAAGCAATACGTGTACCCGTCAGCTTGGTATCACCAATAATTTTCATTTTTGAAGTGGTGATGCCTCGGGAAAATTCCATTTTGTGTACTTTGCTGTCTCGTTTAACTTCGACTTCAAACCATTCCGAAACCGCATTAACGCATTTTGCTCCAACGCCATGCAAACCACCTGAAACTTGATAAGCCCCTTTGCCAAACTTACCACCTGCATGCAGGTTAGTCATCACCAATTCTAGAGCAGGTATTTTATATTTTGGATGAATATCAACAGGAATCCCACGGCCATTATCTTCGATAGAGCATGAGCCATCATTATGAATGCTGACAGTAATTTTCGAACAATGTCCTGCAAGGGCTTCGTCAATTGAGTTATCAACGATCTCAAAAACGCAGTGATGCAGTCCTCGCTCATTGGTATCTCCAATATACATATCAGGTCTTTTTCGGACCCCTTCTAACCCCTCTAATTTTTCAATTTTTGAAGAATCGTATACTTCTTTATTTGTATTTTCAGATGCCATATCTGGATTTTGTGAGTCTTTATTTTTTTTGTCTGACATTAAGGTAAAATAAAACCCATTTTTTGCCCTTATGGCTACAAAAATTTCACCTTTTTTGTACTTTATTTTTCTCATTAATAGGAGTTTACATCATTTTTAGAGTGCATTTACTGAAGACTGCATTTATTAAGCTATAAACTGTGAAAATTTCCCGAAAATTAGAGTATGCTTGTCGAGTATTAGCCCAATTAGGCCGTCACCAAGGGCAGGGTTCTTTGGTGCATATTGATTGCCTAGCTCAGGCAGAATCCATTCCTTCAAATTATTTGGTTCAGATTCTAAATGAGTTACGCACCAAAGGGCTAATTAGTAGCAAACGAGGCAAGCAAGGAGGCTATGCATTAGCTAAAACTCCAGAACAAATTACACTTTTAGCCATTGTGGAAGCAGTCGATTCAGAATTGCTTAAAGCTTCATACGAATCCGTGGGCGAATCGGGTTCTAAAGTTTCAGAAACTTGGGACGGTGTTCGTCTTAAACTCGTTGATAGTTTAAGCGAGATCACACTGGATTCAATTATCGAGAAGAACGATAGCAAAATGTACTATATCTAGTCACACTCGACTTAAAATTCCCAAATCATGGGAATGAAAAGGGTGGCTACAACAAAGCATATGATATTCAGAGGTAGCCCAACTTTAGTGAAATCGGTAAAGCGATAGCCACCTGCACCATATACATAAGTGTTGGTTTGATACCCAATTGGAGTGGCAAAGCTTGCCGAAGAGGCGATACATGTAGCGATGACAAACGGGCGAGGGTCTAAACCAAGATTTATAGCTAAGCTAATAGCAATCGGAATCATCAAAGCAACGGCTGCGTTGTTCGATAAAAATTCAGTGAAAGCGGAGGTGATTAAATAGACCACAGCGAGTAAGATAATTGGTTGCAATGCTACGGGTGCAAAGGTGAAGACACAGTTAGCAATGCCTTCGGCAATTAAGTTGCTCGCACCTGTAGAGGTCATGGCTTGTCCAAGAGCAAGCATACCAAAAATAATAGAGAGAATCGGCCAATGAACCGATTGGTAGGCTTCGCTGGGTTCCAAACATCTAGAAATCAGTAATACACTTACGCCAAAGATTACAGCAGCTACAATAGGAATTACATGAAATGAGGCGAGTAATACAATGCCTAGTATGGTCAGCACCGATATAGTCTGCTTAAAGCGACTCGGTGGTTTCTTCTCTTTATGCACACGATCGAGAATAATAATTTGGTCACTCGATTCCAAGTTCTCTACCGCATCGATAGAGCCCATCAGTAATAAGGTATCACCTTCCTGAAGGCGAACTTCATTCAAGCTATCTCTTAGGTTGATTCCCTTTCGGTGAATGGCCACCAGCACCATGCGAAATTGCTGACGAAAGTTGATCTCTTCCAGTGTTTTTCCGATAAATTGAGCATGAGGTGCGACAATACCTTCAATAACGAGCCCTTCATTGCTTGAGATGATGCCAAGATTGTTTTCAAATTCTTCCGGTAGTTGGAATGAACTGGCATTGCCGTTTCCATTTGTCTGAGTGGGTCTGCAAGCTAAAAGCAAGCGATCGCCTTCACGAAGCTCAATTTCATTCAGCTTTCCTTTCATAACAACACCACGACGAATGATTTCAATTAAGCGAATGCTTCGATGTTTAGCTAAACCGGAGTCATTTGCATTTGAGCCAATGAAATCGGAATTGGGACGCACAAAAACCTCGGTAATAAATTCCTTGCGTTCATTTTCTGAAAGAATGGCGGTCAAAGTCTCACGATGAGGCAACAAGCGATTACCAAAGAAAACGAGGAAAATAGTCCCAGCAAAGACCAAAGGCAGTCCAATCGATGCCAGTTCAAACATACCAATAGGGTCATAGCCTGACTGAGTTAAAATACCACTAGCAAGCAAGTTGGTACTCGTGCCAATCAAAGTACACGTACCCCCTAAAATCGATGCATAGGAAAGAGGGATTAATAATTTGGACGAGGCAATATTCATGCTTTTTGCCAAAGTTAAAATGACAGGCATGAGAACGATGACTACGGGTGTATTATTGACGAAAGCAGATGCCGCAGCGACGCCCAGTACCATAACGAAAATAAATCGTTTGTAAGATAACTGTGAAAGCCTGCCGAGGTTATTCGTTATGCCTTTAATCACACCTGTTTTTTCAAGAGCGGTGCTTACGATAAACATACCCGCAATTGTAATTGGGGCAGGGTGTGCAAAAACGCCTAAGGTCGCCTCCAAACTAGGAAGTGTGTTCACGCCAGTAATCATACTGACAAACACAAGTATGCCTAAGACTGTCAATGCAGTTAAATCAGGGCTGATTCGCTCATGAATAAAACTGTAAATCGATAGCCCTAAAAGACCAAATACAAAGTAAATTTCCCAAGTCATTAAGTGTTTCCTTCAGCTAGGTCATTCTCTTCATTTTTCGCCCAGTGATAGAAGCAAAGCCCCAAAAGGGTCAAAGAAAATGCCATATTGATAACCTTCATAATAATACCGCCAAGAATTTGATCATTAAGCGGGTCAAGGTCAATGATTCTTGGTGCCCATGCATAAGTTGGATAAATAGCCTCACCGGCAAAGGTTAGGAAAGCAAACACGGGCAATTGGCCAACCATTAATAGGAAAATCGTTATTAAGCGAATTGGAAAGCTTCGCCTCGGTACCAGTTTAGATAAAGTCATAAAGGGCCAGAGCATCAACAAGCCCAAAGTGAACATGGTAAAATGTTCAAGGATGTGGACACGTTTATCAATTAAGGCCACTTCATAAAGTGTGGGGATATGCCAAAGTGTAAAAACAAAGGTGAATAAAAGACCTCCACAGGCAGGATTGGTTAGGAAACGAAGTAAGGGCCCTAGCTTAGTACGCTGGATGAAAGCATCAATCAACCAAGCGGGCATTCCGTAAATCAATAAAGTCGGAGCAATGTAGATCAAAAGCATATGTTGAACCATATGTGCACTGAATAAAAAAAGTTCAGCGATCGAATCCAAGGGAGAGCCCACTGCAATGTAGATAATAATTAGCCCTAGGTAAAATCGTATCGAAGCGCCTAATGGAAATGCTTCTTCTGAAGCAATGCGCGAACGCATAGGTCCAGTTGTAATCGCATAAGCCCAACCGACAAATAATATCGATAGTATAAGAAAGGGTTCGGTATGCCAATGGAGTTGCATATATTCCAGTATATGGGAATTATTTTAAATGCAATCCTCTCCTTGAACTAGTCAAGGTGAAGCGATTCTGAATTAAGTGAGGATTTATCGGCCAGGGATTTCCTGTGGTGCGACCATATCTCCACCCAATAAAAAGAGTAGAGCGGTATAAGTACCAAATGCAATGACCATTCCGGTACCAAAAGCCATTGTCAGTATTAGCTTATCGTAAATTAAGTGCATAAACCAT
>WTIG01000103.1 GCA_011522825.1 Puniceicoccaceae bacterium | reverse complement strand
TTATTATTACAATTAAAGCAGTATCTATTGTTGTAATTTTAAATGTCTTACTATTCTAAAGACGATTCTCTTGACGCTTTAGGTATTCCGGTTGGGGGGATGGCTGGTTTAGCTGGATCACTTCCAAAAATTATTACGATGCAAGATAGAGATTCTTTTGCGGAATCAATTAATCGTTCAATTTTTTTGAATGACAATCCTGTTTTTACAGAAGTAGATCCTGAATTAAAAAAGGCTTATGTCAAAGACGGGAAGTTTGGATTGTTGGGAAAACACAATGATGCGTTTGCTAAATATATTGCTGAAGGTCAAAACTTTGAGCCTGCAGACATTTCAAATGCAGGTAAGTTCTTACAAGATAAAATTAAACAAAATCGATCTTCAATTCTTACTGTTACGCCTGAAGGAATCAGTAGAAGATTTGAATCATCAGGTGTTGACGACGGAGTAGGCGGAGGCTCTTCAGCTACATTATGGGGAAACCCTGAAAGACCACAATATGGCTATGCCAAAGGTAATTTAGGCGTTGAAGAAGTTGTCGGATCAAATCCATCCGCACAATTTTCTGCAGTTGATTTGCCTCCTGAAGACAAAACAGATTATCTAAAAACAACAGAAGCTACTGAAGTAGGCGCAAAAAAAAGAGGTTGGGGGCAATTTAATAATAGAAAAGGTGAAGATATGCATTTCGGCAAAGAATACCGTAAAGCTGGTGGCTTAACAACAGCAAATGATATTTACACCTACTTAAAAGATAAAGGTGTAAAACCTCCTATGCCGACAGGTCGGCCTGACAAAGATCTTTTTGATCTTACAAAAGCATTAGCAGAGCATCTTAATACTAATGAATACGATGCACTTGAATCAATTGCATCACCAGCTCCAACTTTTGGATCTTCCAAAAGAAGCTTAGGACAACTACCTAATATGACTGCTTTTGATCTTTCAAATCCTAACGCTCCTAAAGCAGGTGTTGGTAGCTTTTTTAAAGAAAGTGAGCCAGATAATACCCCTTTTAATAGAAATAATTTTGCAACCGATGTTCCAATTAAAGATGGCCGTGCTGTAGGCTTTTCAGACATTATTGAAAATTTCAAAGACGGTCAAGAAATTAAAGGAGTTGGTAATCGTTTAACTAGAGTTGGGATTGGTGGATTCGCGGGTACTGCATTCACATCTCCGGAAATCGCAAAAGATATTAGAAATAAAAAATATGGTAGCGCTTTTGGAAAAGCTGGTGCTGCTTATGGAACTGGTGAGTTAGCTAGCTCATTAGTAAATCAGGGTGTTAAGTTTTTACAAAATAGAGGGATAACTTCTGCGCCTACTGTTGCTGCTGGTTTCGGAAAATTTATAGCCCCATTTGCTGCTATGGAAGCAATTGATACTGCATCAACTTTAGCAAGTGGTAAAAATTCAAGAGAACTAGCGGTTGAATCAGGTAATGTCGCCCCTTTCATAGCAACAACTACGGCCCCATTAACCATGGCTCCTTTGGGACATGCGGGGGGACATATACAAGCAACAGTTCCTGATGAACGAACTCTTACGCAAATAGAAAATAACCAGAAAGTTGAAGAGGCAATTCGTCAAGCTAAAGAACGTGGATCTAGATGGAAACTTGGTCCTATTTCGTTGCCTGAATTTGGCCTAAGCGAAGGATTAAAAACAGCATTTCAACAATAAATTGGACAAACACTTAACTTTTAACTTTGAAGTAAATGGTGATGCTTTGCGATACCTTTGCAAAGCATTTGATGAGTATGTCGAACGTTGGCCGGGAGGCAATCCTCAAGAGCAGGAAGAACTTAAAAATGTACAGCTTGGTCTACGTAAAGCTCTTTTGGATCTACAACTTATGGAAGATTAGTATATGCTTATGTTTGGAATAATTGCCGCAAGATGGCAATATATTTTTTATTTTATCCAATAAAAATGTTCGCGGTAAACTCGTATAAATAGCTACAATTAATACAAGTGCGTTGAGCCTTTAGCTAGGTCGCAAGTAACCCTGAAGGGGGCGAAGCAACGGGAATTCATTCACACTTATTGGAGAAAATTTATGTCTACTATTGAACTGATGGGCCTTGTCAACGCCCAGAAGAAAACCGCTCGTAAAGCAATTGAAGCTGACTATCATCAGCGCAATGAATTTACTCGTCATGACTTTATCTCTCAAGATAAATCTGGCAAGTGCTACACCTACCGTGGCGTTCAATATTGCTATCGCTGACAATTAATTAACTGTTTGACCTCCTTATCTGGAGGTCTTTTTTTGCCTTTTTATATATTAAAATTGTAAGTGCGATATGTATTGTCGCTTCATATTTCAGTTTTTATTATCATGATTGTAAAAATTTCTTCAGCAGTGGCTGCTCTGTCTCTGATGGCTACGCCCGCTTTTGCTGGACCTTATGCCAACATTGAATCGAATAGTGGTTTCGCTGGCCTTTCTGATTTTCAAGCCGCTGTGACTGACTTCCACATTGGCTATGAAGGTCCTGTTGGTGAATCCGGTAGCTACTACGTTCAAGCTGGTCCCTCCGTTGTTGCTGCTGATGGTGCAGATACCACCACTGAACTCTCCGGTAAAGCAGGCGTTGGCGTGAACGTCACTGAGTCTCTGAACCTTTATGGTGAAGTGTCTTTCATCACTGCTGATGGCGATGCTGACAACAACTATGGAACCAAAGTTGGCATGAAGTACAGCTTCTGATAAGCTAAATCAGGCTCACTCAAAAGCCCCCTAACGGGGGCTTTTTTATGTTTATTTATAAATGTCATACAGTGTTGGATCCATATCAGATCTGAGTTGCTCAAACATCTGATTTTTCTGCCCAATCTCTCGGTTGCGAGCAATCTGTGCTCCCAATCCGATACCAAAGCCACCTGTACCTGGAGTCCTTTCGACTGTACGAGGCGGGCGATTGTTTTGATAGGCCATGTTCCCTCGATAAGCACGAGCACGTTTTACAGCCGTTGCAGCGCGGCCGTAGCCACCACTGTTATTGTAATCAGCTTTATCTTGATCGCTTAAGTAACGACGGTCAACTGGCTTGTTTCTAATACCTGCAGATCTCACATTTCTACAACAGTTACATATCTATTATATGCCGACTGTTTGCTTGAGCTTACTCACTTCTTTAGCGACTGGAAGCAGCGTCTTCATAACTTGTGCAGGGAGCTGTTTATTGTATGTTTCATTTTGAGATGCAAGTTGTTCAACCTTGCTCTCTAAACCTTGAATGTTTTCAATATTAATACCCTTTTGTGCCCGCACTCGTTTTTCTGTAAACGCGATACTAATTACCGCCGCTAATACAGGACCAATAATATACTCCATATTGAACTTAATAACTCAGCTTAGTCTAGCCAAAATCAAATAATCATGAGACCATCATCGTCAAGATCATCGTTTTCATAATCATCTTCATCTATTGATGTTGGCATTTCATCTGTCAATGAAAGTAGATCAATGAAAGTTTCTTCACTGATAATTTCAGGCAATCCGACCTGATTCTCTTCGATCTTAAAGATGATGCCATTAGCAGCCAGTGTTTGCTGTACACCATTTTTCTGCTCCATTCTTGTCTTAAGCAGGCGCAAAGCAGTCTTCTCTAATGCTGGGCGGCTCATCCGTGAGACCTCGTAACGTGCCCGTGTCAGTGCAAACCTCTGCTCTATCGACAATTTCGTAGTCATCTAATTCCTCCTCAATAAATCTTTTGTTTGAAATCCATTCTTCAATTAATTCTTTGGCAATGTTGTTGTAGAACGTTTGCCGTTCAAACCATACTAGCCAGTTTTCTGAACCTTTCGAGTGATTACATGACTGACAGGCAGGGAGCAAATTGCTTCTTAAACTGCTTCCTCCTTTAGATTTTGGTTTGATGTGATCTAATGTCGTTGCTCTTTCGGAGCGACAGTAACAGCACAGTCCGCCCCAACCATATTTAATTGATTTACGGAACTTGCGCTTAGCAGAGCCTTTAGAAAGGCAGTCTAGAGAGAACAGAAGTTCACTCCAGTCTTCAGCGATACCCATAAGTTGTTAGTAAGCAACTTGTCTTAACTTTACTTATTAATTGTCTCTTTCGGGAGATTATTTCTTTGTCTCAATAAGCCGATCAAGCTTCTCATCCATTTTCTCCATCTGACGCTCTAGCCTTGTCAATATTCCACCAAAATCTTTTTTCGATAAATAGTCTTCAGCTACTCGTAATTCAAAGCTATCAATACGTTTTTCCATTTCAGTAATTCGAGAATGGGTGCGGGATGTCAAGATTGCACCACCCGTTATTACAGCTATAGTTGCAGACACAAGTGATTCAATCATGATCTATTAGAGGTATATAACCTCCTTCGACTCCCGTGCACTTACGTAGGGATTAAAGTTCGGTTATTTTGTTTTAGGAAGCAGAGCATCTTTAACTGTTTTAACAGCTAAATCGTCTAACGAATTTTCAGTTTTTGCAGCCAGTGCCTCAAGCAAATCAACAATGAGCTTTTTAACGCTCTTTGATGTGAGAAAGCTAAACAAGATAGGCCGAATTAAAGTAAGCATCGTTAGTTATATCTCTTGTTTTATTTTAGCTTTTTTCTTTATCGCGTTTAGCACGTTCAATTCCAAATGTGCTTAGCGTTCCAGTAAATACTGATGCAATAAATGTAGGGTCAATCTTTTGCTGTGGCAGCCAAGGAATGCTGACATACGTTAATGTTAAGATCCCACCTGCCCACACTAAAATACCTAGTCGTACAAACGTAGATAATAGCGCAAATTTTTCTTCTTGTACTTCTTCCTTATTCATAATAAAGATAGAATAGAACTGTCGGGCTTTTTAATATCATGAAGCACCTTCTTCTATTATTACTTATTTCCCCAACAGCAGCTTTTGCGCAGTCTGCTCAGCCTAACTTTACAACAGGCACAATGACTCAAACTGTGACTGCCACTCAAACAGTTACTGAAACTCAGGCCATTGAGCGATTTGGTGGAGATGTATATGTTTGGAATGGTGATAATATGGAAGCAATTGATTCAAACGGAGCTTCAGTAGATATTTCCAATATTACTGATACAGCTGACGTGCAGTTTCATATCGTAGATACTACTCTGCCATGGCAATTAGAGATTACAACCCGGCCTGCTGGATTGGTCGAAACTGTAGATATTTCACGAACAATTGTAACCGACACTACTACAAATACCTTGTCAGTCTTTGCGCAGTAATTTTTGCTTCGCCAGTATTAGCTAATGATGCAACAAGCGTTTCTGCTAATCCGCAAGCAGCTATTACTGGCTCAGTCGCTAATCAAGCCGTGCAAATTAATCAAGGCACTTTAAGTACCCAATCTTTTGGTGGCGGCATTCACTGCAACGGCGCAGTGCTATCCATCACACCTTACTATTTAACGACTGAAAACTACAGCAATACGTACTCAAATAGTAATAATGCTGGAGCACAAGTCAGTATTTCTGTTCCTTTAAACGGCGGATCCGTCGAAAGGTGTAAAGCATTAGCTCAACTTCAAATCGATAAAACTCGTTTGGATTATGAGCTTATCAGGGTTAAGGAATGCATCAGCATTTACGAACGAGGTTTCATGATTCATCCCGATAGCCCCTTTTATCCTTTATGCGCTGACGTGATTCCAATCGCTGCCTTGCCCAAGTCGGAGCAGGGGACTTCCCTCGAATAGCAGCAATCTTTTTCAATGCAGTCTTGATAATTGGATTAGCAATTTTTACGATACGTTTAAACAAATTTCCAGCAACCATTGTTGCGCCTACAGAAGCCACTGCAGCAGCTCCAGCTGTTGCTACTGCTGTAACTAATATTTCCTGCTTTGGTACTGGTATATTAAATCCACCAGGAAGTTCGACTGATTCAATTTGACTGTCAATTTCCATTTCTCCACCGTAATAGGGAGGTATCGGCGGAGTTAGGGTCATTTGCTCTTGAACTTTGTCCAACTGTCTTTCTTCTTTTTCTTCTGAATCTTCTTCAGACGATTCTTCTTCTACTCCCTTGCTTTTTGGTCCTGGTATATCTCTTAGTTTTTCTGGGATTGGTTCCCATGTTGGCATCTGAAAAGTTGGAGGAGCAAGTGTAGGTCTCGGTATTTCAAATGCACCAGGCAACGGCATTACTGGTGGTAACGGTGTTGGTGCATTCGGCATTACTACACTTGCTACGCTCGTTTCTTATATACCTGTATTTTAATCCCTGCTATATACCTATTTAATTTAAACAGTTATAGTGATAGGCGTGGTAAGTGCGGTAACGAGTTAATTCAGTTGCTGTAGTTGATAAGCCTTGTCTTCTAATAAAATATGACCGTATTCAGCCGTCATACCAGCTGGAGTGTGGCCAATAATTGAAGCAGCAATACTGTATTCAATTCCAGCTCGCCGCATTCGTGTTGCAATGTTGTGCCTTATGCCATGAGCTGAGTGACCACAGCGTCTTTTCATATAACGACTGAAGTAGTCACCAGCTCTGTGGTTCTTGCTAAAAGGGAATTTATCTAAAAATTTGATGTACTTGCTGTGAATGGGTACTTCCCTTCTGCTTGGTTCATTTTTAATTCCTCTAGTTTCGTTGTCAATAATACTAAAATGTGGATATGGATGATCTAAGATAATATCTTCAGGCAATATGCATGCCAGTTCACTTACTCTGAATCCGTGATACCACAGTCCCATGAAAAGCGGATGCTCTGTTAGCCCGCACTGCTCGTAGTATCTAAACGGAAGATACGGATATTTTTTCTTGCCTCGCTTCAATCCCTTAAGTGACCCACGCCATGGATTGCTATTAACAATCTCCATCTGTTCGTGAGCAATCTGCCAAATAGTTCCGCAGTAACCAAGCAAGGTGCGGACATAGCTTTGCTTGTATCCACAGCGGTTCAGTTGGCTTCGTCTGAGATTGACGAAACGCTTGTCAACTTCATCAACTGGTTTGTCTTCAAACCCTTTTATTCCGTAACCCCAACCTCTGTATGTAGCTGGAGCAATGGGCTGATACGAGGCGACGGCCTCCATCAGTTCTTGTGTTGTGAACATTGTGAGATATAAGCATCACCAATGTGATCCTACCGTTGACACAAAGACCGTGTGGGGTCTACCTTGGGGGATCGCCCAAGCGGGTGTTGTGTAATGGTAAGACCACACTGATGGTGGCTTGCTGATTATAAACGACTTACCGCTTTTTAGCAGCCATTACTTCACGCATTTTCTTGTCTTTGAATTCTTGAGCAGCTGGTTCTTTTGCTGCATCACGCATGGGTTCTTGCTTGTCGCCGTCACCGTCCATATCAAGGAAATCAGGCTTGCTGTTGTGTCCTGGCATTAGTTTTTACTGATAATGTTTTTGTAGAAGTTTGCCTTCTTTTTCATTTTAGTTGATGCATCAGGATCTTTTAAAACCTGATTTGCATAAGCCTTACGTCCTGCTGGAGTATCTGGATGGCCAGCTTTTGTTGCAGCTGCAGTAAACGTCCCTTTCGTTCCACCTTTTTTGCGGTGGCTCATCTTTTGAAAAGCCTTAGCTAAGCCTTTGGCTTTTTTACGTTTGGAATGATCCATAGATTTACAGCAGTTTGCCGATACGATCCGCTTGACTTTGATGCATCTTTGATGCTTTTTCTAATTCTTTTTGAATCTTCTTTAGGGCTTTGAGTTTATCAGCCACAAATTCTTGAGATTTCTTGTGGCTTTTCATGATCTATGCCTCGCTGTTTTTTTAGCAATGTCATCCGGCTGTTTGCTGAACTGCTTACCTTTGCGCATTGCCGCACGTTTTTTAGCAGTCGATCTGGCATATTCTTTATCGGACAAGGCTTCACGAGCTTTCTTCGGTAAATATCGTTCGCCTGTTGCGCTTTTACCTTGCGTTGAATTTTTGCCAGACTTTGTTCCCCAATCTTCTTTTGTCCAGCTATCTAATGATCTTTGAGATTTAGATTTAGCCATTACCGTATTTCCAGGCCTGGCGTTAAGGGAAG
>WTIG01000072.1 GCA_011522825.1 Puniceicoccaceae bacterium | reverse complement strand
GCTTTAGAGAGATTATGATGTTAAGGAATCATTTGTTATTACTTTTTTTTGTCAGCATTTCTGCGGTCGCCTATTCGTTTGAATGGAATCGAGGCGTGGTTCAAATTGATCAAATCGATCCAGGTATTCGTTTTTCTAAATATGGAGGCTTGTATAGTGAGATTTCATCAGAAGCCCTGCCTTTAGAGTTTTCTCAATTAGCCAAATTTTCCACTGATGATCCGGCAAAGCTATTTTTTAGATTAAGTACTGGTGTACTGGGGAAATGGGAGGGCCCCGGTAAATTTTCTATAGAAGCCTTTGACCATAGTTGGGTACAGACTGGTTTGCTGGATGATGCATTTGATGAACTCACTCGTACTATACTTTATTTTGATAAAGGGTTTCTTTTTATAAATAGCGAAGGCTTAAAAAAAGCATCGTCTATTCGTATCGAAACCCCTTTGGGAATGGTAATAAGTTACGGCGGTATCTTTTCTATTAAACTTGAGGAGTTTAAAGATAGTACGGAAAGGAGTGCTATGATTGAGTGTTATAAGGGCTCACTTGTATATACAGATCAAAAAGGCGATACGCATAGCTTAAGAGACGGAAACAAAATGCCGATTATGTTAAAGGATGATTCGCTTAAAGTGACTGTAATTGAGCTGGATGCCTTAGAACAAAGAGCGGTCGGCAACTTCAATAAGGAAAGGGTGGATTTCATCGAGGCGAATGCTTACCCAGCAGTGGAGAGACCTACTCAGGTTGATTCAGAAAACAGAGATAGTCTAGAGGATAAAAATGAATCGGTTCAGGAATATTACTATTTCCCAGTGATTGAACAAATAAAGTCGTTTAATCCCTATAAGAAATCTTATAGCGATGATTAACTCTAATAGGTGGGTATTGTTGGGTCAATTTTTGTGGACCATTCATGAATACCACCTGCAAGATTAACTACGTTATCAAATCCTTTTGCTTTTAAATACTCAACTGCTTTCAGGCTACGCATCCCGTGATGACAATAAACAATTAAGGTCTCATCTTGGGGAATTTTTTCCAAATTATATGGAATAAAGTTAAGTGGTATGTGTAAGGTTTCTGAAATATGACCAATTTCAACTTCTTCGGGTTCTCTAACATCCAGAAATTGAATCGATGGATTTTTTTCTCGAAGTTCTTTCGCTTGCATGACAGTTATTTCTATATCCATAATTTCAAATACATATGACTGAATGACGATGAGTCAATTGCCTACAATTATTGTTCCTGCACGATTAGAGTCTTCTCGCTTAGAGAGGAAGTTGCTTTATGAAATCAATGGTAAGCCTTTAATCATATGGACAGCAGAGCGTATTAAAAGTGAAGCGCCTGATTTTCCGCTGTTTTTTGCCGTGGACTCTTCTGAATTATCGGAGTGTTTAAAATCATATGGCTTTGATTCAATTTTAACACGAGCCGATCATCCGAGTGGAACCGATCGTATTGCTGAGGCCAATGAAACTATTAATGCAGAATGGGTCATAAATGTCCAAGGAGACGAGCCATTGATTCAGGCTTCTCAGATTCAAACACTAGCCGCTAGTCTTGCGGAGGGACACCTAATGGCGACTTTAGCGACTCCCTTTACTGAGCCAGAAGCATTCTATAATCCTAATGCTGTGAAAGTGGTTCGCAGCTTAAATGGAAATGCTTTGTATTTTTCTCGTTCACCAATTCCGTATGTGAGAAGTTTAAAAGGAGAAGTTTCTACGGATTGGCTTCTAAAGAATCATTGTTATAAGCATATAGGTCTTTATGGCTATAGTGCAGAGTTTTTAAGATCGATTGCGAAAATGCAAAGAGGCCAATTGGAAGCCCTTGAGAGCCTTGAGCAATTAAGGATTCTTGAAAATGGACATTCGATATATGTCGGGCTATCCAATGAAGAAACAATTGGAATTGATACCATTGAAGATATTGAAGATTTCAAAGCGTATCTCGCTAGTTGACAAATGAATGAATTCCCCGCCTTTTATTAATAGATAAATTATAAATAGTGTATGAATCATAAGGAGACAGATTTTGAGCCAACCGATATGCCAAATGCGAGTGGCCATTTCGGGCGATTTGGAGGCATGTATGTGCCAGAGACCTTAATGACTCCGTTGTATGAACTGACAGAGGAATACGAATCAGCAAAGCAGGATGCAGAATTTAATCGGGTTTTAAATGAATACCTAAAAGAGTTCGCAGGACGCCCTACGAACCTATATTATGCCGAACGACTTAGCGAATATTGCAAAGGGGCCAAAATTTATTTAAAACGTGAAGACTTACTGCATACAGGGGCTCATAAAATAAACAATGCCATCGGTCAGGCCTTATTAGCTAAACGAATGGGAAAAAAGCGTATCATTGCTGAAACAGGAGCAGGTCAGCATGGAATTGCTACTGCGGCTATTTGTGCAAAACTAGGACTGGAGTGCGTGATCTACATGGGGGAAGAGGATATGAGAAGGCAGTCCTTAAATGTATTTCGTATGCGTTTATGTGGTGCAGAAGTCCGTGGGGTCTCAGCTGGTCAGAAAACGCTGAAAGAAGCTGTAAATGAAGCGATGCGTGATTGGGTGACCAATGTTAGAAATACGCATTACATTATAGGCTCTGCATTGGGTTCTCATCCTTTTCCGATGATTGTTCGTGATTTTCACAGAGTCATTGGCGAAGAAACACGCAGGCAAATATTAGAAAAAGAGGGACGCTTGCCCGATGAAATCTGTGCATGTGTGGGTGGCGGCTCAAACGCTATTGGGCTCTTCTTCTCATTTTTAAAGGACAAAGAGGTCGCCTTGACAGGGGTTGAAGCTGGAGGGCGTTCTTTGGAAAGCGGAGATCATGCCGCACGTTTTTCTGGAGGCCGTTTAGGTATTCTTCAAGGTGCTAAAACATGGATTTTGCAAACGGAAGATGGGCAAATTGATTCAACGCATTCGGTTTCTGCTGGATTAGATTATGCAGCAGTCGGACCCGAGCACGCTTATTATAAAGAATTAGATCGAATTAATTTTGGTTATGCGACAGATGAAGAGGCTTTAGATGCTTTTCAATTGCTGTGTAAAATTGAAGGAATCGTGCCAGCTTTAGAAACTTCACACGGGATTGCTTATGCGATTAAACGAGCGAGTGAACTTCCCGAAGATGCCTTGTTGGTTTGTAATTTAAGTGGTCGTGGCGACAAGGATGTTCAAGAAGTGGCCAAAGTTTTAGGAGGCAAATAAATTTTTCGATATGCTGTTAGTCATAGATAATTACGATTCGTTTACATATAACCTAGTTCAATATTTTGGTGAATTAGGGGTAGAGCAATCGGTATTCCGAAATGATAAAATTTCTGTTGAAGAAGCACTTGCTTTGAAGCCTGACCGTTTAATGATTTCTCCAGGCCCTTGCTCTCCAAATGAAGCCGGTGTGAGTTTGGAAATGATTGAGGCTTTTGCAGGAAAAATCCCTATTTTAGGGGTTTGTCTTGGCCACCAATCGATTGGGCAATATTTTGGAGGCGATGTTGTGCGTGCAGATCGTTTGATGCACGGAAAAACGTCACCTGTTTTTCATCAAAATACAGATCTTTTTGAGGGCTTACCGAATCCTTTAGAGTGTACCCGATATCATTCATTAATCGTTGATAGAGCGACTTTACCCGAGTGTTTAAAAATCACTGCAGAAACAAAAGAGGGTGAGATAATGGGGTTTGCTCATGAAACTATGCCAATCTGGGGAGTGCAGTTTCATCCTGAATCAATCGCTACAGAAAAAGGCATTTCTCTGTTAAAGAATTTTCTAAAGTTGTAATTTTTATAAACCGACTTAGGCTTTTTATTTAAAGTATGTTATGCCCAAAATGCAGATCCTTGAATAACAAGGTCATTGATTCTCGCTTGAGTAAAAACGAGGTATCCATTCGTCGTCGCCGTCAATGTTTAGACTGTGACTTTCGATTCAGTACAATTGAGGAAATTATGCGTTCCGAATTACAAGTCGTGAAGCGTGATGGACGAAGAGAAGACTTTGATCGCAATAAACTCATTAATGGATTAAAAAAAGCGGTTGAAAAACGCCCGATAGAGCGTCTGCAAATTGAGATATTGATCTCAGAAGTAACAGCGGAGCTGAATAAGGAATACGATCAAGAAATACCGGCAAAAGTAATTGGAGATTTAATTATGGATCGGTTAAAATCCTTAGATAAAATTGCTTATGTCCGATACGCTTCTGTCTATAAAGATTTTCGTGACATCAATGAATTCGCCAAGGAGATTAGCGAACTTAAATAATTTGTATGGTTCAGCTCAATACAGTGTATCAGTTGAAAACAATTAATGAGATGCTGGCACAGGTAGGCTCTGCTGATGCTGAGATGGTCGAGCATGCAAGAAAGGCGATGACCTTTTTTGAAAATGAGCGAAATAAAAATGATTCGGAAGATGCTCTAGTAGTTGGGGTCGAGCGTTTATTGAAATTATATTTTGGGCGTGCCGAAGATCGCTCAATCGGAATAGAGCATTGGCATATCCCTAATGAGGAAGTTTCAGAACTTCTATGGCTAAGGCAGTCCATTAACGAAAAGATTTTGCATGTATCTGGTTTTCCTTGTGCCTTATTTTTAATTACTGGTCTCAGAGAAGCGATACAGGGAAACAATGTATATTGGACTAAGCGACACTACTTGGAATTAAAGGATACAAAAGAGTGGATTGAAAGCTATGTAGCATCACGCATACCTTCAGGGCAGATGTTAACTTTATTAATTATTTAAGATGGCAAAGACTTTATTTGAAAAAATCATAGCTAGAGAAATACCGGCAAAAATTGAATATGAAGACTCTCAATGCATTGTCAATCATGATATTGATCCACAAGCGCCAGTCCATATTTTGGTCATTCCAAAAGTCGTGATTCCTCGGATCGCTGAATCGTCAGCGTTTAAACCAGAAATTCTTGGGCATTTATTACAAGTTGCAGGAAAAATAGCGGAACAACTTAATTTAGAAAAAGGCTTTCGCCTTGTTATTAATAATGGCGAAGATGGAGGCGAGACAGTCCCTCATTTGCACATTCATTTATTGGGCGGTCGTAAATTAAAATGGCCCCCAGGGTGATTTTATTCTTTGCTCTGAAGGCAATGTAAATTTGTCATTGAGATACCGCTCAACATAGCACCAATGATTCCAAGAAACCCTTGGTCTGTTCCTGCAATGAATAGATTATCGAGATGCGTTCGCCCGTCCTTAACTTTATCTGGGCAGCCATAAATAGCACCATTAATGTGACCTGTGAATTTATGAACCGTTCGGGGGGTGAACATGTCTTTAGCAATCGTGCGAGCCGCAAACTCGGCTTGTGTTTCTTTTAAGCCAGGCAAAATGCCTAATGCGGTTTTTTGCAAAGTTGTATACCAATCTTGTTTTGCTTTTTGATAAGCGGGTTCTTCTAAGGAGAACCATTGTTGATTATGTGCTAAAGCCGTAATGCGTAAAATTCCGTATTCCAGATTTTCATCATTCGAGTAGGCATAATTGTTGGGTAGGCAGATCACTCCACTTCTAGGGTCTACTAGCTCAGTTGAAGGTGCTTCATATTTAAAATCTTCGCCTTGGTTGAAAAATATTATCGTGTCCTTCCACCCAAGATCTTTTGGCTGTTCCTTAAATAAGGTGATCGTTTCGGTAAAAGTCAGTTTGCCCACATTGGTCTCCGCTTCTTGGTTTTTATGGGTATCACACAAGCGTAAGGTTTCTGTGTAGCCAGCAGTTGAAATTATTTTATCTGCCGTAATTTCAGACCCATCATCAAGTAAGAGTTTCTGCACATGTTTTTCATCGCAGATGATTTTAGCCACTCCACAACGCATTTTTCGGATTCCGCCAAGGCTTCGGTATTTGTCTTGCAAGGCCTTGATAATGGTTCGAACTCCATTAAGAGGGCGGGCAAATCCTTCGAGAAAGAGTGAGCGAAACATGATCACAAATTGAGAAAAATCCATGTCATTTTCTGTCGAGCTGCCGTAGTACATAGTTGGTCAGAGTAGCATGGATTTAAGAAGGCAATTGTTAAAATACTGTATGAGTGTGGCTCGGGTTGATATCAATTTTGCTTCTAAGATCAAGGCATCATAATTTCTAATTGTTTCGACCAAGCGACGGAAGCCATCGATTTCATCGGGAAACTGTTCTGCGACTTGTGATTCAAAAAAGCTAAAATCGTTATTGAAATTCAGTTCGCAATGAGGGAAATGAATTTTTGAATGTATTTGAGGCGAAAGCTCTAAAGCATCATAGGGGATTCTTAATTGCCTTAAAAGTTTAGTCAGTGGGCTTCCTTTTGTTCCTTTAGGCACATAATTCGTCAAGGCATGTAAGCCGACATCATATTTATGGCCATCAATGCTGTAGAAGGAGTTGAGTCCCCCTGAAGCATTGTGTCGCTCAAGAATGATAGATTCTTTACCCGCTAAAGCCAGACGTATTCCTGAAGCGAGCCCAGCCATGCCAGCCCCAATAATGACACATTCAAAGTGTCTCCCATTTAATTTAGAGTCTCTTGGAGAAACTTTATTTTCTGGTAGGCGAGTCACAAACCGTTGGGGTTGGACTTAGGAGTTAAATTTTGGTGTCAAGTAGTCTGCGCAACTGTCAAGTGAAGCAAGCTTCGGATAATCTTCTTCAGGAACCTCAATACCATGCTGTTTTCTTAGCTCCATAACAATGTCTAGGAAATCCATTGAATCTAAATCCATTTGATCACGAAGGTTCACTTCAGATTTCAAATTAGAGGTATCCTCATCAGGAGCAATTTCGTTAATGATGTCTATTACTATTTGTTTTACTTGTTCTTCAGTCATAAAAATTTTTTCTAAAATGACTATTCGTCATATTTTTTCAATACTAGAGCTGAATTAATTCCTAGCATTCCAAATGAGTTGTTAAGGATATATTTTACTGAGTCAACTTTGAGTGGTTGATTTATAACCAGATTATCTAAGGCACATTCCTCGTCTAGTGAGTCGACATTAATCGTAGGGTGTATCGTATTATCCTGAAAAGAAGGTAAGTTTCCAGCTAGTTCAAGAGCGCCTGCTGCTCCCATAGCATGGCCAATAAAGCCTTTAGAATTATTAATATAAGTATTTGGACAGTTTTTAAAGACTTCCCGAATCGCTTTACACTCTTGGATATCTCCTTGGGGGGTTGATGTTGCGTGTGTGCTGATTAAATCGATATCACTTAGCGCTAGGCCTGAGGATTGAACCGCTTTACGCATGCATTCTGACTGCCTTTCTGGATTCGGAAGCACATAATCACTGGCATCAGAATTCATGCAATAACCAATGATCTCGGCAATAATGCTTGCACCCCTAGCTACTGCATCATCAAGACGTTCTAGCGTGAAGATACACCCGCCTTCAGAAACAACGATTCCGTTTCGTGATATATCAAATGGACGACTCGCTTTGTTCGGGTCATCATGTTTCGCTAAAGCACCTTGGCTTTTGAAACCAGCAAAAATGCCAAATGTTTTTATGCTTTCACTGACTCCACCAGCTAGGGCAAAATCAACTTCGTTCAGTTGAAGCATTTGTACTGCTTGAATGAGTCCTGCATTACCAGCGGCACAAGCAGCGCCAATTGTATAGTGTGGGCCGGTTATTCCTAAATTGATGGTAATCTCACCGGCAGGGTTATTCGCAACCGTGCGTGGATTGTGATGGTGGGTCCAGTAGCGAGTGTCGTAGTCGAATTTTGAAATATTATAAATTTCATTTTCTGTTTCTACGTTTCCGTGTTCAGTTGTTCCAATATAAACACCTATTCGGTCTTTGTCATAATTCGGGAAATCAATTTCACTATCGGCAATAGCTTCACTCGCACAGTAAATGGCAATACTGCCTGCTCGAGTACCGACTCTTAATTCTTTTCTCGATTGGTATTTCGTTGCTTCAAAATCGCAAACACCAGCAGGTACTTTGCCCATGTAGCGCATATCAATTTCTTGAATATTGGCGACACCACGCAATAAATTATCTCGGAACTCTGATATTGAGTTTCCGTTGGGTGAAGTT
>WTIG01000126.1:11988-27419 GCA_011522825.1 Puniceicoccaceae bacterium | reverse complement strand
CCTGGCGAACAATTGGGACTATATTACTTATTTGTCACCGTTATTTTAATGGGCATCATCCAAGTACTTGCTGGCGTTTTTAAGTTAGGCAAATTCGTACGCTTAATTCCACACCCCGTAATGATGGGTTTCGTGAACGGTCTAGCGATTGTTATTTTCTTATCTCAATTACACATGTTCCAAGATGCAAATGGACACTGGTTTGGAGGACAAGAGCTCTATACCATGCTAAGCTTAGTCGCTCTGACCATGGGCATTATGTTTTTCTTACCAAAGATTACCTCAAAACTTCCTGAGGCACTCATCGCTATTTTAGTTGTATCCTTCTTAGTAATCTTTGGCAATTTAGACGTGGCCACAGTTGGTAGCTTTATACGAGATGGTGGCGGAACTGGTCTAGAAGGTGGCTTACCTGTATTTCAAGGTGATTTGTTTACGAAAATACCTTTAAATTTTGAAACGCTTAGTTTCATTTTTCCATACGCTTTAATTCTTGCGACAATCGGTTTAATTGAATCCTTAATGACCCTAAACCTAATTGATGAATTAACAGAGACACGAGGGAATGCTAATAAAGAATGCATCGCACAAGGTGGCGCTAACCTTATCACAGGCTTCTTTGGAGGAATGGGTGGTTGTGCCATGATTGGGCAGTCCTTAATCAACATCAAATCTGGGGGCAGAACTCGCCTTTCAGGAATCGTTGCTGCCGTACTTCTTTTGGTATTTATTCTTTTTGCTTCGGGCTTAATTGAGCAAGTCCCTATTGCCGCCCTTGTAGGAGTTATGTTTATGGTTGTTATTGGCACCTTTGCCTGGAGTAGTTTTAGAATTTTAAACAAGATACCTCTTACTGATGTGATCGTTTTAGTCGCAGTGTCTTCCTTAACCGTTGTTTTCGATTTAGCCATCGCAGTGATTGCGGGTGTTATTATGAGTGCATTGGTTTTTTCATGGGAAAGCGCGAAACGCATTCGAGCTCGACAGCGCATGAAAAAAGATGGCACTAAAATCTACGAAATTTGGGGACCTTTGTTCTTTGGATCAATCACGGCATTTAATAGTAAATTTGATGTTCATAATGACCCCGATTTAATTGAAATTGACTTCATCGAATCACGGGTCAGCGACCATTCGGCAATTGAAGCTGTTTTCAATTTAGTCAACAAATACGAAGACGCAGGGAAAAAGGTTAAACTCAAACACTTGAGTGAAGATTGTAAACAGCTTCTTTACAAATCCAGTCCCAAATTTAAGGAGGTTGTTGTCGAAGCTATTGATGATCCTCGCTATCACTTAGCAGAAAACCCTGAAGCCTTTGATAAGGGGCTAGCTGAGTATAAGTTTTAGTACTTGCCGAGATTTTGACACAAAAAAATCCCCACCTGTGCCGCATTGTGGAAGTTCTTAGCCTTTTTTAGCTAAAGTGGGAACTCAAAAAACACCATCTATCGTCCATCTCTGGCATGATATCTGGAATCCTAAGACAACTCCCGTAAAATTAAGAGTAAAGGACAGAACTTCGAAAATTCTCGAACACTGCAGGGATAAGCATAAGTGTATAGATTATTGAGATAAATCAACTAGAAATGGATAAAAGTTCTGTGGGCAGTGATTGACATTTATGGCGAACTCAACTGAAATTAGAAAAACTATGAGATTAATATACGCATTCCTTATTGCCCTTCTTTTCTCAAGCTGTGCATCATTGGATAAAAATAATGGAGCACAAAACCTTCAGATTAATTCTATCATTCCTAAATACATGGAACATGAGGAGTTTTTAAGCATAAAAGAATACCTGACTGGCAAGGAGACGACAAAAAATCGATTAATTATACGTTCAACTGAGGGACAAAGAACCGGTCTTTACTTGATTCTCACACTCAACGAAAAAACATCGAAGTTACCAGTTGATACTTCTATAACTTGTGAAGTTTATATGCCAGGCAAACTCAATCCTGATGTCTTTGAATTTCCCCTACCTAAGGTCAATAAATTGCCTAATAATAAATCCATACTCCTAGGGATTACAGGAGATGATTGGCCCTACAGTAAGGATGCTATACCTACAGCTTGGAGAATTACTTTGATGGACAGCAAAGAAAATACACTTGCTGAAAAAAGTAGCCAGGTTTGGAGCCTTTAAATCAAACCGTTCAATTTGCTGTCATGACTGAGATTGAATTCACCTCATGGCATAAGTGGTCAGAAAGTCCCTATTTCGATCTCAAAAGCTTTTACGAAACTTTTGATGGTGGTCAGTCCTTCGCTTGGGACAGACATGCAGATTATATTGAAGGTCGATTTCTAAAATCCATCTTTCGCTTACGGCTTGAAAATAATCGTATCCTTTTTTCGATACCTAAAACAGCAAATCTAGAAACAGAAGAACGCTCCCTAGCAAACTATTTAGCGATTGATTTGGACTTTGAATCCATGAGGGATTCGCTTCCATGGCGTTCCGACTCTATTTTAAAACAAGCCATTGATGCCTATCCTAATTTAAGAATCTTACGACAACCACTATCCGAAACCCTTCTTGGATTTTTGTGCAGTTCAACAAAGCAAATCCCGCAAATAAAACAAATTCTTAGACTTTCTGCGGAATCTTACGGAGAAACCATTATCGCACCCTTTAAAAGCTTACCAGATTGGGACAGACTAGCCAAACTAGAGGAAAATCAATTACGCAATTTGAAGCTTGGCTATCGAGCCAACTACATCAAACAAAGTGCCGATTTTTTAAAAGAAAACCCTGACTTTTTAAGTAAACTTTCTAGCTTGCCGACACAAGTAGCCAAAGAAAGGCTTATGCAATTACCAGGAGTTGGTGAAAAAATTGCCGATTGCGTTCTATTATTCGGCCTCGGAAAAATGGAATCCTTCCCTATCGACACCTGGATTGAAAAAATTCTGATTCGCTTTTACCAGCTTGAAGGCTATTCGAAAAAACAATTACAGCAATTTGCCTTCTCTCACTTTGGAGCCAGTGCTGGATATGCACAGCAATTCCTGTTTTCCGCAGCTCGTTCTGAATCCATTAAGATTTAAGCAATAATTTCTGCCCTATAATCAAGCCAGTAACTAAAGCTAATAGTCCGCCCAAAACAGAAAAGGTAGCATATATTCCAGCCTCCATTGCACTCGCATTCATGAGCCCATTTACTAACAATAAGACAAACGATGCAAAAGTGGTAAATCCTCCACAAAATCCTACACCCCAAAAATACCAATTCAACTTTGCGCCTTCATCACTTGCCCCCTGAGACCGAATTAAAAAGAATCCGATAAGAAAAGAGCCGAACACATTGATCAAAAAAAGTGATGTATAGACATTGTCCGAAGCAATCGACAATAAAAATGTATCGGCATAAAAACGGGACAAGCCACCCAGGGCACTTCCAAAACCAACTGACAATGATACAGGCAACTTCATTATAAAGCTCCTCCATTTAGGAATAAAACACCCCAAAATCCAATCATTCCAAAGATTGGACTCCCTAGCAAATAGACTACAGCATAAGCAAATTTATTCTTCTGAATTAAATCATAACTTTCTAAAGCATAGGTAGAAAAAGTGGTCATGCCTCCTAGAAAGCCAATTTCGATCAGTGCTTCACGGTTGAAATGGCCTTCAATAACGATTCCGTAGGATAAAACCACACCCAGCAAAATGGAACCGAGGCAATTAACGACTAAAGTTCCAATAGAAAATCCATCGAATTGAAAGCGATTTAACCAAGTGGATAAAAGAAATCGACTCAGTCCACCGAAAAAGCTTCCAATCAGTATATATACGATAAACACTCACTTTCTTTGACCCATCCTTGCTATTTAGTAAAGATAAAGTATGAATTTCTTTTAAATTAGTCCTTGATCTTTTTGGAGAGTCTTCTTTTATCTAGCCTTTAATTTTAAACAATAACGTCATGACACAACACAACAGCTTTAAAGCCAGTAAGGCAGGCGGCAAAAAGAACCGTACAGTTTTAAAACGATTTGAACGAGTCGATTTACTTCGTAAACGAGGTGAATGGTCAGATGGACAGCGTGTTATTGGTTTAAAGAAAACTAAACCAGAAGAATAATAGCTGAATCAATTTTCAAACAAGCCCTCTAATTTTTGAGGGCTTTTTCTTTTACAAGCTACAATTACTGCTTAAACCATACAGATATTGCTACTAACGTCTCATCTATGATTACACTAAATAAAATAGAGCACCATTACGGAGAAAAAGTATTATACAACGGCTTTGATGCAACCATTGGCCCTAGAGATCGTATTGGCCTAGTCGGTTCAAATGGCTCAGGTAAAACTACCCTCCTAAAAATTCTTATGGGAGAAATGGAGGCTAATGGAGGTCGCATTGAAAAAGCTGACTATGTCAATATTGGCTACCTTCCTCAAGATGGCATCCAAACTTCAGGCAAGACCTTATTTAAAGAAGCAGAAACGGCCTTTGGTGATATTCTTGAATTACAGGATAAAATAGCAAAAGCAGATGAAGCCATGCTTGAAATGGACACCAGTAGCGAAGAATACTATGATTTAATTGATGTCTTGGGAGAATGGGAGCAAAAATTAGAGGAGTCTCAACCCGACCGTATTAAATCAAAAATCGAACGAATTCTTACTGGTATAGGCTTTGAATTATCGGATTTAGAAAGGGATACTGGTGAATTTTCTGGCGGTTGGCAGATGCGTATCGCTCTAGCTAAACTGCTACTCCAAAATCCATCTCTGATAATTTTAGACGAACCGACCAATCACCTGGATATCCGTTCACAAAACTGGGTAGAAAATTATTTAAAAAATTACCAAGGAGCTCTCATTGTCATCTCTCACGACCGAGCCTTCCTCGATACCGTCACCAATAAAACCTACGAACTGAAACTGGGTGCTCTGAATATATACAAAGGAAATTATTCTTTCTTTTTAGAACAGAGCAAAAAACAACTCGATGTACTTCGAAAGGCTCATGCAAATCAGCAAAAAGAAATTCGAGAGATCAAAGACTTTATCAACAAATTTAGGTCCAATGTTAAAAAAGCGAGCCTCGTACAAAGTCGGATTAAGCAGCTTGATAAAATGGACATCATAACCATTCCAAGAGACGAAAAGAAAATCTTTTTCCGTTTTCCTAAGCCACCACCATCAAGCTCGAAAGTCATCACTATTAATAACCTACATAAAGCTTATGGTGATAATGTCATTTTTGATGGGCTGGACTTACGAATTGATAATGGAGATCGTATAGCTGTAGTGGGAGTGAATGGTGCTGGTAAATCAACTTTAGCAAGAATCATGGCAGGCCAAGAACCCTTTCAAAATGGAAGTGTCGACAAAGGAATCAACACCGTCATTTCATACTTTGCTCAATCCCAAGCGGAAGAACTGAATCCTAACAATACCGTATTGGAAGAAGTTGAAGCTTCTGCACAAGGTAATGAAGATGCTAATCCTAGAGCAGCCTTAGGTGCTATGTTATTTTCTGGTGATGCAGCATTGAAGAAAAATACTGTTTTATCAGGCGGTGAACGCAACCGAGTTGCTCTTTGTAAAATGCTCATGCAGCCGGCTAATTGCCTTATTCTTGACGAGCCGACCAATCACCTTGATTTAAAATCCAAAGAAGTTTTACAAGATGCTATCAATGAATTTGAAGGCACCGTTATTTTAGTATCTCACGATCGCTCATTCCTGGATGGTGTTGTTAATAAAGTCTTAGAAGTCTCTAAAGGGAGTATGCGAATGCTCACTTGTAATGTTTCAGAATATATTCAGCGTATTGAGTCAGAAATGGAGCAATAATTAATATGGGAAAGCAATTCAACTATCGAGCCATTGCCGCAATGGCAGAAAATCGTGTGATTGGAAATCAAAACACTATCCCTTGGCATTTGCCCGAAGACTTTAAATGGTTCAAAAAAACCACAATGGGACAAACCCTGCTCATGGGGCGTAAAACATTTGATTCCATTGGCCGACCATTACCTGGTAGACAAACTATCATACTGAGCAGAAATCCGCTATCCATACCCGATACCGTGACAGTGAACACAATTGCATCAATTGAAACTGTAGCTACAAGTGACACAATATGGGTCGCTGGGGGTTCAGAAATATACCAACTGATGCTCCCTAAATGCACAGATCTCTATTTAACTCGAGTCCACCAAAAGCCTGAGGGTGACACCTTCTTCCCCGAATTTGAAAATGACTTCGAGCTTTTCTCAGTACTTGAGAAAAATACTGAATTTTCAATTGAGCATTGGAAAAAGTCTTAAGCTTTTTCAACAAACTAGTGATGACACTCGGGATTTTCTTCCGCTTGTTTCTTTTTATCCCACTTGAAATGATTATCAGGTAAAGTACCACCGAGTTTCAGTAATTTATCCTTACCAAAAACCATTTCTTCACGAGTGTATCCAGATAAAGAAAATGTATCTTGGAGAAAAATAGCTTCTTCAGGACATACTTCTTGGCACAAGCCACAATAAATACATCTAAGCATATTGATATCAAAAGCTGCAGGCTCTTTCTCAATATGAGCCCTATCTGAATCCTCTTCATTGATTTCACTTGGCATAATGCGAATGGCCTTAGGAGGGCAAACAAACTCACATAATTGACAAGAAACACACTTCACCCTTCCCTTTGGATCTTTTACCAAAGTAGGTACACCCCGATAGTTTTCAGGAATCACCGGACGCACTTCTGGGTATTCTAGAGTGACTGACTTTTTAAACATGTTCACAAAGGTTGCCGCCAAACCAGAGGCAATTTGCGGAATATAAGTTTTTTCCGAAAATGTTAAGGGCTTACGCTCTAGTACTTTTGTTTTAGCCATGATTAATTAGTAATTCAGATTATCGATAAAAGCGATTAAGAAAATATAAAAGACAAAGTTAGCAACTGCGAGAGGTAACAATATCTTCCAACCAAGATGCATAACTTGGTCATAACGGAAACGAGGCATCGACCAACGCATCCAAATAAAGAAGAAAATCATGAAGAAAATCTTAAGCATGAACCAAGAAATGGAACAAAGAATGCCCAGCAGTCCATCGGGCCAAGGATCGGCTACACCCGGAAGAAAGTGCCAACCTCCAAGAAATAATAAAACAAAGAGTGCTGAGCCCATAATAATATGAGCGTACTCAGCTACGAAAAAGAGACCAAATTTAAAAGCACCATATTCAGTATGAAACCCACCAACAAGATCCGTTTCAGATTCAGCCATATCAAAAGGCAAACGGTTGGTTTCAGCGAAAATCGCAACTAAGAAAATCAGTGCTGAAATCGGCTGCCAAATAATCAGCCATAATCCCTGCTGTGCCAGAACGACTCCAAATAAAGACAGACCATAATCAGTCCCAGGTGACGCCGCCCAAAGAAAAACGGGTAATATAGATAGGCCCATAGCCAACTCATAAGAAATCATTTGTGCCGTGGATCGAATCGCACCTAAAAACGGATACTTACTATTGGAAGCCCAGCCGGCTAAAACAATACCATAAACGCCCAGTGAAGATACTGCTAAAATAAATAATATACCGACATCTATATTCGCTAAAGCAATAGGCTGTACCATGCCGTTGACATCAATGTATCGGCCAAATGGAAGCACCACCATTGTAGTTAAAGCCGGTGCTAATGCTATGATAGGGGCAAGATAATAGTATCCTATACGCACATGCTGAGGTGTAATTTCTTCTTTGAATAAAAACTTCAACCCGTCTGCCGCAGGATGAAAAATCCCTAAACGTGTCAAAATCTTTCCTATAATGGGAATATGCCCAACAATTGGAATTTTTGCGCGATTTGGACCAACTCGTCTTTGTATCAAACTACATACCTTACGTTCTGCCAAAACAGAATAAGCACATAAAGTCATAAATACACCCACCATTGCGAGAGCGTATAATACAGGAAGTAAATAATCTAAAAAACTCATACTTATCAGTGCCTATATTGTTTCAGAAACTAACTTAGGTTTATATTTTAAATTTTCAGTTTCGACAAAATTCATATTCGCAAATGCTTCTGCATCTAAGGCTAAACCTTCTTCAGGAATCTCAGACCAACGGACTGATTTTAAAAGTTCAACATTTTCAGAAATCTCTCCCCAAAGCTCATCAACAGTAGCCATAGCGACTGCATTTGATTCTTTATCTAATTCATTAAGAATTGCCTTCAATACTCCACAGTCCGACATCAAGCCCATTGGAGGTAGTATCGCTTGTTTGAATTTTTGTAGAATGAAATTTTGGTTTACGAAAGTCCCTTCTTTTTCAAAAACACTTAAGCTAGGAAAGACCACTTTTGCTTGCTCGCTTGTGCTATTTTTGGAACTACCGAAATAAATCACTTGAACAGATTCTTTTAGCTTACTGAGATCCATACCCAACTGCTCCAAATCTTCATTAAAAACAAGCAAGGTTTTAATCTGACCACTTTCAATTGCGCCTTTTAATTGTCCTAGTTGCGTCTCCGGCAACTCATTGATTAAACCAGTAATCAAGGCACCTCGAAGATTTGGCGTTCTATCTTCAGACATAAGCAAACCATCACCCTCGCCAATATGTTGAATCATTTCATAAGAAGCACCTGTGTGCTTAACAATCTTATGCAATAAATACTGTTCTTCAAGGGAGCTATGTGCTGAACCGATCACGCCTACAGATCCAGATTCTAACAATGCACGAGTAGCAGCTATCGCATCGTCTAAACTCTTCGCCACTTGATCCACTGAATAAGATTTCAAGCGGTCTTCAGATTCAAATTCTTTAAATAAGCCTCTGCCTGAATCCGTCATCCAAGTATCATTTACGGCATCATTTCGCCTTGGGGTGATTCGGTAAATCTTCCCTTCTCGACTCCAAATCTCCGTGTTAGAACCAACGCTACTTTCTGTGCAAATACTATGTGTGCGCTTCAAGAACCAAACACGCATTTTAAATCGAAAATCCGTACTGGTCAAAGCTCCTACTGGACAAATATCCACTGTGTTCAACGAATAGTTATTCGACAATTCCTTCCCCGGGTAACAAGTGAGCGTTGAATAAGTCCCACGATCAACAAAACCAAGAACATCATCTTTAGCTACTTCTTGAGAAAAGCGAACGCAACGAGAACATAAAATACAACGTTCATCATCTAAGGTAACTCTTGGCCCTAAACGAGTACGCTTGGGCTTAACGTTTTTCTCTTCCTTAAAACGGCTATAACCTCGCCCATGCTCAGCAGAAAATTCCTGCAAACGGCACTCGCCCGCTTGATCACAAATAGGACAATCTAAAGGATGGTTGATTAATAAAAATTCAGTCACCCCATTTCTGCAATCCACTAAACTAGGTGTATTGGTTCGGACATGCATTCCTTCCGAGACATTGGTCGCACAAGCAATGACAGGTTTTGGCGCCCAGCCAATTTTCTGGATTCCATTTTCGTCTAAAATAGCTTCGCCAGTCTGACGGTCTCTCATCGGATTCCCGACCTCTACTAAGCACATACGACAGTTTCCAACCACGGAAAGCTTTGGGTGGTAACAATAATGAGGAATTTCTTTTTCTTTACCAACGACACGCATCGCTTCAATCACGTTCACTCCTTTCGGAACTTGTGCGAGTTCGCCATCGACATTGATTGTAACCGTATCTGTAACTTGTACCTCTAACATAATACCAATAAATTAAATTAAGCTTGTTTCCGTAGCCGTATTTTCTCCCTGCTTTCTCAATAAAGCCTGCTCTTTTGCCTTTGCCTCAAATTCATCTTTGAATTTAGCAATAAAACTTTGCACTGGCCAAGAAGCCGCTTCGCCAAATGCACAAATTGTGCGCCCGGCAATTTGGTCGGCCACACTCTTAAGAAGATCCACATCTTCTTCACGAGCGCCACCAGAACACATACGAGTTGTGATTTTCTTCATCCATGGCACCCCTTCTCGACACGGTGTGCATTGACCACAACTTTCATGTGCATAAAAATAATTAATATTTGCCAGAGCTTCAACCATGTCCGTGCTATCATCCATGATGATCACCCCACCAGAACCAGACATTGAGCCAACTAAAGATAAGCTATCAAAATCCATAGGAATATCTTCAATGCCCCAATCAAATTCTGTTCCATCTTTTTTCTTACCAGTAAAGCGTTCGTCAGCACGAAGAATTTTAGAAGATGAACCTCCAGGAATCACTGCCTTTAATTTCCTCCCTGGCAACAAGCCTCCACAGACATCGTAAATGAGTTCACCTAAGGTAATCCCTGCACATGGAAATTCATAATAACCTGGCTTCTGAACGTGACCAGAAACACACCAAATTCGAGTGCCTGTATTTCCTGGAGTTCCGATCTTGGCAAATTCTTTACCACCCATGTTAATCACATGTTTCACATCACATAATGTTTCTACATTATTAACAATCGTAGGACATTGATACAAACCGAGAGCCGCAGGGAAATAAGGCGGCTTAATTCTGGGATTTGCTCGCTTACCTTCAAGCGATTCGATTAAGCCTGTTTCTTCTCCACAAATGTAAGCACCTGCTCCACGATGAACAATAATATCACAAGAATAGTCAGAACCTAAGATATTGTCCCCAAGGAAATTCTTATCACGTGCCTCTTCTATCGCTCGCTCCAAAATTTTGTAGCCTTCAAAAAACTCACCTCGAATATAAATAAACGCTAACTTAGCTTGAATTGCATATGCTGAACATAAGATACCTTCAATCAATTGATGCGGATCTTTATGAATAATTTGACGATCCTTAAAGGTACCTGGTTCAGATTCGTCAGCATTACATATCAGATAAATTGGCTTACCAGACTTACGATCCAAAAACTTCCATTTCATTCCAGCAGGAAAGCCTGCTCCCCCACGTCCTCGAACACCTGAATCCAAAACCTCTTGGCAGATATCTTCAGGCTTCATTTTGAAAGCCTTCTTTAAGTCTTCGTAACCACCATGCTGAATATAACAATCAATATCATTGGTATAACCAGGTTGGTCTGCGTACTTTAAAATCAATCTCTTTTCTTCAATCGCCATAATTAAATCCCCACTTATTCAGTCTCCACTGTACCGCTTTTAATTTTTTCGATTAATTCATTGGCCTCATCTGTTTTGACACCCGTGTATTCTTTTTCACCGATCATAACGACTGGTGCTCGCCCACAATCTGCGTGACACTCTACATACTCTAAGCTGACTAAGCCATCTTCACTCGTTGAGCCGACCTTGCAGTCAAAAGCTTCTTCAAATTGTTTACAGGTTTTGTAGGCACCCGCTAAAGCACAAGATAAAGTGCGACATACTCGAACTTGGTATTTACCCTGAGCTTCGGTTTTTAGCATAGGATAAAAGGTCACAATCTCCGAAATATTAATCGGCTCAAGTTCTAAGCGTTCAGCAATCCATTCAATTGATTCATTGGATAAATAACCCAAATCTTCTTGAACCAAATGGCACAAAGGCAGAGCCGCACTCCGCTTATCCGGATAGCGTGGCACTAATTTATCAATTTTATCCAATGTTGATTGTTTTAAATCCATATGAGTTAAAAATTATCGGTCGCATTCCCCCATGACGAAATCCAAAGACCCTAGAATGACAGTGATATCAGTTAAGAAGTGGCCTGGTAAGAGTTCACTTAAAATACTTAAATTACAGAATGAAGGTCCTCGGATTTTTAAACGATAAGGCACACCGCCTCCTTTAGACACAACATAAAAACCTAAAGCTCCCTTCGGGTTTTCAGCTTCAAAATAAACTTCTCCCTTTGGCATTTGTGGTCCCTCTGTAACCAACATGAAGTTTTGAATCAACTCTTCCATACTGGTTAAGATTTTATCCTTAGGTGGTGCAAAAATCTTTTTTGCATCTTCGGCATAGTAAGGGCCTTCAGGGAAAGAACCGATCACTTGACGAATAATGCCTACACTTTGTTTGATTTCTTCAGCACGCATTAAATAGCGGTCATAACAATCACCATTCAACCCAATCGGCACTTCAAAATCATAATTTTCATAGCCCAAATAGGGTTTATCTTTTCGTAAATCTAAATCCACCCCCGATGCTCGTAAATTCGGCCCTGTCATACCATAACTCAAGGCTTTCTCTTTTGAAATCACGCCAATACCGACCGTACGATCCATAAAAATGCGATTACGAGTGAGCATTTTATCGACTTGATTTAAAATCGGAACAACACCTTTACAAAAGCTATCGACACGACCCAACCACCCGTCAGGGATATCACGTGCAACACCACCAATACGCGTGTAACTTGTTGTAAATCGAGCCCCAGTTAATTCTTCAAAGAGCGTGTATAGCTTTTCTCTTTCTGTAAAAGTATACATGAAAACAGTCCATGAACCTGCATCCATTCCATAAACACCCACCCCAAGAAGATGAGAAGAAATTCGTGCTAACTCACAACAAATCACTCTTATCGCCTGACAACGATCTGGCACTTCTAAATTAGCCAATTTCTCCACGGCTAGTGCGTAAGCGACGTTATTAGACAAAGGAGCTAAATAATCCAACCTATCAGTATAAGGAATGAACTGATTATAGGTCATGTTTTCCGCAATTTTTTCGTCCCCACGGTGCAAGTAACCAATCACTGGCTCGCACTCTTTAATCAAATCACCATCTAGTTGCATCATTAATCGCAATACTCCGTGAGTTGACGGGTGAGAAGGCCCGACATTCAAAGCCATAGTTTCTGTCTTTAACTCTGGGTCGGCATTCGCTGCTCTTGCACCTATATCTCCTACTGAAACTTCTTTAACTTCTCCCATAAAATTGTTCTCCGTATCCTAATAATTATTTTCTTTTTTCTTCGTTCCAGCTTTCGTCTTTAGCCTTGGGTTCGGTTTGACTCATTTTCCCATCGCCAGAAGAAACAAACGGTCCACCCATCATAGGAGCCGCAGCCACTTTAAGATTTGTTTGCTCAGCAACATCTTCTGCAGGTAAAGGTGTTTCAATGCCAGCTAATGGGAAATCTTTTCTAAGAGGATGATATGGATAGGAATCCCACATTAAAATTCGTCTAAGATTAGGGTGTCCTTCATAAACTATTCCCATAAGGTCATAGGTTTCACGCTCATGCCAATCGGCAGCTGCATATAAAGGCACTAAACTAGGTAAGGTTGGCTTAATATTATCCTTACAATCCGATGCGACTCTAATGTATGCCTGCTTAGCGGTGGAATACAAATGATAGACTCCGGTAAATCTAGGTGTTGCCACATCCCAATCGATTGCAGTGACATCCAGCAACATATCAAACTGATATTCGTCACGTAATAAGGTGCAAAATTCAATAAGCTGCTCTGATGGACAGTTCACCGCTAAATGATCCGAGCTTTCTCGCTCACTCAGATAAGTAAAACGATCCAACAATTCACTCTTTTCTATCTCACTCACCTTTTTACCTCCAAATTAAAACTATAGGTTATGATACCGCGTCCTTATGAATTTTTTTCATAGGATGTTTCGTTAATAAATTCTTCACAGAGTTTTCATCTTTGATCTTCTCTTGTAATTTAATCATAGCATCCAAAAGTGCTTCCGGTCTAGGAGGACAACCACTGATGTAAACATCTACTGGAACCACACGATCAACTCCTTGTAATGTCGCATATGAACGATACATACCACCCGAGCTTGCACAGGCACCCATGGCTACTACCCACTTAGGATCTCCCATTTGCTCGTAAATTCTACGGACAACTTCTGCCATCTTGTAGGTAACCGTACCTGCAACAATCATGCAATCAGCCTGCCTTGGTGAAAAACGCATAACTTCCATGCCAAATCGGGAAATATCAAAGCGAGAACCACCCGCCGCCATAAGCTCAATCGCACAACAAGCAAGCCCCATAGGCATCGGCCAAACAGAATTTTTTCGAATCCAATTAATAACAGCATCCGCACGGGTTACGATTACTTCACCCTCCACTTTACTGTCATAGGCAACTGTTTGTTTGTTCATAGTGATATGCTTAGTATAATATTAGTACTAATACTTTGAAACTTACTGAGACATCATTTTCATGCAAGCGATAATTTGAAATTTACATCCCCTAATAGCAATTCTATGGTGAAAAACAGAATAATGATTTAATACCATGCCTATTTATCAATATTATGAGATTTTTCCTGATGGAAGCGAAGGCGAACCTTTCGATGTTTCTCAGAAAATTAATGAACCGACTTTAAAAGTTCATCCAATAACAGGGAATCCAATAAAAAAGTATTTTTCCGCACCTTCAATTAATACTCAATACTCTGATAAAAAGACAAAGAAACAATTGGACCCCTCAAACCTTCAGCAACAAGGCTTCACTCAATACATAAAGGATAAAACTAGCGGGAAATATCATAAAAGTGCAGGCACAGATCCTAGGGCACCTAATCAAATCGATCCAAAAAAACTATAATGGCTTTAAGATACCAACTGATTGAAACACTGATAAATCGAGTCAAGAGACCGAATTTTTGGTTTGAATTAGTTATTGTTACTTTATTCTTACTATCGTTTGCCCCTGTGTCTTATTGGTTTGCCGAAAATACTTTATCAGAAACACGCATATTTCATTCTTTAATCACTTTAAGTTTGGCGATCATTTTACTCTATCGATTTGAAAGCCCAACTATCAAAAACGCTTTAGAAATAAATACTCAGTGCCAAAAAAGCTTAAAATTCGCTTTTTCATTACTAGTTCTATTTATAGCGACTAAGACTTGCCTATACATTTTTCAATTAGACTCATTTATTCTGAATATTATTTATAGTCTATCGATTGTTTCCGCTATGGTATTGGCGCTCTCGAGCTTTGTTTTCTTTGTCTTTGGCACGGAAATCTCTCGAATCACATACTCTTCCGCTATCACCTTTATTCTATTTCTTTTTCTAAGCCTATTTATGATTCAAGTCGATTGGCCCCTTCGCGCCTTAGCCGCTCAGTGGAGCGTTTATTTAATAGAGTTTTTAGGCCAATCCGTTGATTTCTTTTTAGCCAATAAGCATCAAAATTCTCCCGACTTAATTATTCAGTTCAAGGGAAGAAACTTTAATGTCGCCTCAGAATGCAATGGCTTTGGGATTATTTTAAATACGGCTCTGATCAGCCTTCTATTGTCTGTTTATAAAAGGCATAGTTTTCTCAACGGTTTCACTAATATCATTGCTGCTCTCTTCATTGGTTTTACCTTCAATGTATTACGCATCATTAGCATCATATTCATAGCACCTTATGCCTTTCAGTATTACGATTTTCTTCATGAGCTACTTGGCACCATCTATTATTGGGGCGCATTTTTCATAACTTGGTATTTACTTAAAGGCCCTTTAGAAAAAACAGTAAGAGAACCTAAATTACCCTAAGGCTTAATAGTCTTCCTCAG
>WTIG01000126.1:1165-11888 GCA_011522825.1 Puniceicoccaceae bacterium | reverse complement strand
TCAGCCGATTTTTTGCGAACATCCATAACTAAGTCGAAAACCTTGGACTTTAATTCTTCAAGACCGTCTTCAGACAAGCAAGAAATTGCAATTGTAGTATATTTTTCAACTTTTGATTTCAGCTTCTTAAAGTTAGCCTCCGCCTCTGGCTCATCTAATTTGTTTCCGACAATCAGCATAGGTTTCTTCAAGAGTTTAGGCATGTATAGCTTTAGTTCTTTAAGCAAAATGCGATAATCCCCGATGGGGTCACGATTGTCTGTTCCTTGAAGGTCGACCATAATTAAAAGAACTTTACAGCGTTCAATATGCTTCAAAAAACGATGCCCAAGACCTTTGTTTTCACTAGCCCCTTCAATCAAGCCTGGAATATCGGCTAGAGTGATACGCTCATATAATTCTGGGTATTCTAAAATGCCCACTGTAGGAAACAATGTAGTGAATGGATACGAGCCCATCTTGGGATGTGCATTCGTTAAAGTATTCAAAAGAGTCGATTTACCAGCGTTGGGAAAACCAACCAATCCAACATCTGCAATTGTTTTTATAACAAAAAGAAAGTCACCTGAACCTCCAGGCTTACCAAGAGTGAATTCTCTTGGAGCACGATTGGTTGAAGACTTAAATTGCATATTCCCTTTTCCACCTTCACCGCCTTCAAGCAATAATACCTCTGAACCATGCTCCATAACTTCGGCAACTACTTCTTCTGTCTGGCGGTTTATAATAACTGTACCCACAGGAACTTTAACCATTAAATTACTGCCTCTCGCTCCGTGTTGGTCACTTCCTCTTCCTGTTTCGCCATTTTTCGCTTTCAGAATTGGCTTAAAATAAAAATCCGTTAAATCAGCGACATTAGTATCACCGACTAAAATCACTGAGCCTCCTCGCCCACCGTTACCGCCATCAGGACCACCTTTAGGTTCATATTTTGCACGACGAAAACTAAAGCAACCATCACCACCGTCACCTGCTTTTATACTAACTTTAACTTCATCATAAAACATACCGATGATATTTCGCTGAAAAAAAATTAAAATCAACACCAAACCCTAATTGCTTTTCAAGCAATTCTTACATTTAATACCGATGTTAAGTCAGAAATCATGATTCAATCCTCATCAGCCGCAGTAATCGATCTAGGAACCAACTCGATTAAATTCATACTAGCTGAAAAAACTTCCGAAAATACACTCCACATTCTTCATGAAGAAACGGCAGAAGTTCGAATAGGATCAGGAATTGGGCAAAGCTCACCCCGTCTTGAAGAGAGTGCTATCGAAAAAGTCTGTGATACTATTGTTTCACTGATTCAAACCAAAGAGCGCTATCGTATAAAGCCTATACGCATTGTTGCGACCAGTGCAGCTCGTGAAGCGGAAAACAGCAATCGCTTACGAGAAACGATTAAAGCAAAAACGGGCGTACAGCTTGAAATACTCAGCGGTGAATCAGAAGCTTATTACATCGGACAAGCCATACAAATGAATGCCAAATACCAAAAAATAGGAACTTTAAATTCGATTGATTTAGGTGGTGGTAGTTTGAAATGGATTCAACTAAATAATAATCATGTAGAAAAAGCACTTTCCTTACCACTGGGTGCGGTACGAATCACCGAACAGTTTATAAAAGAGCCTGCTCAAGCTATTTCAGAAGATATAATACTAACTATTGAGAATCATGTAAAAAGCATCCTCTCAAAAAATGAAATCATACTTTCTGCTCAATGCCCACTCTTAGGAAGTGGCGGAGCTTTTCATATTCTCAAACAAGTACTTAAAAAAGCATCACCGTTTGCCCTGAAAGACATTCAGGAGCTTGCCTTGGCATCTGCCCATTTGCCAATTCAAGGTCGCATTGATGATTTAAATATTCCTGCTAAACGAGCAGACATTATCCCAGCTGCATTAATAACCATTGCTACTTTTATGAACCATTTTGATATCGATCAAATTGAGCATTCAAAATGTAGTTTAAAGATGGGTATCTTAAAAGAGATGCTTGGACTTTAACCCATAAACCTATTTAGCTCTATTCGTTTTTACCCTTACCAGAATCGCTCGCTTTAAGAGCCTCTATAAGGTCGATAAAATCTTTCGGCATAGGCTGAGAAAATACTAAAGGCTCTTCTGTTACAGGATGTTGGAATGATAAATGCGTAGCATGAAGAAAAATTCGATCTATAGAAACAGCTTTGAAGCGATTAGAGCGAAAGCCATACAGCTTATCCCCTAACAATGGAAATCCTAAATTTTGCATATGCACACGAATTTGGTGCGTCCGTCCAGTATGTATAGAGCACTCTACTAAAGACGCCTTATCCTCAAATGCTTCTAATACCTTCCAATCTGTATGTGCCTCACGCCCCTTAGGTTGCACAGACATTTTAGTTCGATAGGTTGGGTGGCGGCCAATCCGCTCTAAACAAGTCCCTGATCGCACTTTGGGCACTCCTGAAACGAGTGCTAAATAACGCTTTTTAACCGTACGCTCACTGAAGGCTTTTGCCAAAGTATGATGGGCTAAATCTGTTTTGGCTACCACAATTAAACCACTTGTTTCTTTGTCTAAGCGATGAACAACCCCGGGCCGTTCTGGCATCCCTACTGAACTTAATGATCCCTTACAATGATGTAATAACGCATGCACTAGCGTATCTTCCCCAGTCCCATTACCAGGATGCGTCACCATTCCAGAAGATTTATTAATAACAACAATTGAATCATCTTCATATACGACATCCAATGGAATCGGCTTACCTTGAGGCACCTCATCCATTGAAACCTCATCTAAAGTAGCTCGCAACCAACCACTGTGCCGAATCTTGAAACGCTTATCGATCACCTCTCCTTCAAAACTGACCTGCCCTGAATCAAAAGCTTTTTGTAATCGAGCACGACTCACATCTTCAATCACTGAAGCAAATAATTTATCCGCCCGCATTTCGCCAACGTCATCCGAGACAAAATACTCAATGATTCGTTCATCCATCCGACAACAAGTTTTTAACTAACTGACAATCTTGACTGATTTGATCCTTTAAAGCGTCCACGGAATCAAACTGCTTTTCGTCACGAACAAATTCCACCCATTCAACACGAATAGCCTCGTCCAAATCACATTTGCAGTCCTCTAGTGAATGCACCTCAAGCAATGGCTCAATTGCTTCTTCATTAGATACTGTGGGTCGAACTCCAAAATTAGCGATTCCCTTTTTCCACTCTCCAGAACTTTCAATTAAAAAACGAACTGCATAGACTCCGTAACGCGGTTTGCATTCGGGAGACCACTTCAAATTCATCGTAGGGAATCCCATCTTTGTACCTAACTGCGCTCCTTTAATCACCGTCCCTTCTGAAACATAACGATAACCAAGTAAACTATTCACGAGATTCACTTGCCCTAATCTCAAAGCCTCTCTGATACGAGTACTGCTGATAGGCAAACCATTTTGCTTAATCCGATCAATACTCCAAACATCTATTCCCAAAGCTGAACCTGATTTAATTAATGTCTGAATATCCCCGACACGTCCTTGCCCAAAACGAAAATTTTCACCGACATAGACTGCTTTGAGCATTGGTAATTGATCTAATAAATAAGAAAGGAATGCATCGGCAGCAATAGAGGCAAATTCCTTATCAAATGTCTTAGCGATAACAACATCGACTCCAAACCCATGTAGACGAGCTACTTTTGTTTTTAAAGACATAATTAAGTCGGTGCCTGCATCCCCTTTAAATAATCGGCTAGGGTGCGGATCAAAAGTCAGCACAGCACTGACACCTGAATTATCCTGTGCAGAAGAAACTGCAGGTTCAATAACCGCTAAATGCCCTAAATGCACCCCATCAAAAACACCGATCGCTAAATGTATAGGCTTATCACACTTTTTTAAGGCATTAAAATCAGATACCTGTAGTGGAACATTCATAGGATAAAATTATGAGCGAGACATCCTAAGACAACCCATAAATTAAAATGCATGACTTGGGATATATTCCTTAATCGGCAAGAGCTTGGACTTCAATTTTGATTTTGTGTACTTTTCCAAGTTTTCCAGTGTTTCTGCATTTTCGATAAGAAAAGAGCCTACCTTTGTTCGTCTCAAGACACACAAATGACCTCCGCAGCCCAATTTTTGTCCGAGATCATGTGCTATAGTTCTTATGTATGCACCCTTACTTGAATCTACAATAAATTCCATTTTAGGACTCTCCAAATTAAGCAAATCAAAACGGCCAATACGAATAACCCGTGGCTCACGCTCAACTTGTTTTCCCGCTCTAGCTAGTTGGTATAATTTTTTACCACCGACTTTCTTAGCTGAAAACATTGGAGGAATTTGATATTGGTCACCGATAAATTCAGCCATCTTTGTTTTTAATAAGGCTTCATCCAATTCTGGCACTGGCAATTCTTTGATAATTTCACCATCAGCATCTTGAGAGTCTGTTTCCTTACCAAAATAAACCGTACCTGTATATTGCTTATCCAAGCTCATCAAATACTGAGATACCTTAGTGGCTTTCCCAATAAGAATCACTAGCAAACCTGTGGCCATAGGGTCTAAAGTACCAGCATGACCCACTTTCTTAATTTGAAATATTTTTCGGCACTTTGCCACTACATCGTGCGAAGTAAAACCCTGTGGCTTATCCACCAATAAAATGCCTTCGAAATCGTCAGTCATAGAAATAATGTAAACTTTATTCGTTTTCTAACAAAGTAAATTGCTCTTCAATTTTTGCTAAAACTTTAGGCTTAAAGGCTTCAATATCTACTGACTCTACATTCAAACCTGCAGCACAAGCATGACCGCCTCCGCCAAATGCTTGAGCAATTTGATCCACCCTAAATTTAGGATCTTTGGCTCTCAAACTGCCCTTTAGCGCTCCATTTCTTTCCTCTAATAAAACACCGACTTCAACTCCTTGTATTGAACGTGCATAATCCACGAGTCCATCTGCATCATCGATACTTGCTCCTGACTCTTGATACATAGCATCGGTCAAAAACCCGAAGCAAACACGCCCATTACATTCAATTTTTAAGGATGCTAAAAATAACTGAATTAACTGAATACGAGCGAAACTCTCATTTTCATAAAGTTCATTAGCCGCTTCAGCAGGCTTTGCCCCGAAATCACATAAGGCTTTGACCATTTCAAATGTATCCTTGGTTGTTGAAGGAAAGCGGAATTGCCCCGTATCTGTGGCAATGCCTACGTACAAAGCCTGTGCCGTAGTAGCATCGATTTCCCAACCCAAATCTAAAACAATGCCCATAATAACTTCAGCCGTGGCAGAAGCACTACCAATAATGATATCCTTTTCTGCATACTGCTTGTTGGATATGTGGTGGTCCACATTGAGAAACACATTAGGAAACATTGTATTCAAGCTAGGCCCAACTCGCTTATAATCTGCAGAATCTACTGTTATACAAATCCGATCATCATTGGTAAATTCTGAAGCTAAATAAAACGGTGTATCCCCAATTAGAAATTTAAGATTATCTGGGGCCTCATCATTATTAAGACCAACGGCATCAATACCTTGGTTTCTTAAGATTCGCACCATTGCAACAGTCGATCCAATACAGTCACCATCTGGACGGACATGACCAATAACTGCTACTTTCTTATTTTCTTTTTTTAAAGATTCAACACAGGCCTTAAAAGCTGCACTTTCTTGCTCATAAAAATAACTCATTTTGTCTTATCCTCCTCTGATAAATCATCTAGCAAATCAATTAAAGAAGCCCCACGTTTCATTGATGGATCATAAATAAATTCAAACTTAGGGAGATATTTTAATACAATGAATTGGCTCACCCTTCTTTGTAAATCCTTGCCGACTCTTTTAAATAGTTTCTTTGCTTCTTCAATTGTCGCATCATCGCCAAGTACACTGTAGTAAACGTGAGCTTTTCTTAAATCGGATGAGGTGTCGACCGAACTTATAGTAATCTTGACCGCCAATCTTTGGTAATTTTGAAGTAATTGATGGCTGATCTCTCTCTGCAAGAGCTGATTAACTCTGTCGATTCTCTGTGACATAATTCAAGGCGAAGCGAACACCATCTAATCGTTCGAAAAATTTATCGAAGAGACGGCTTCTTCTTTTCGATTTGATAGCATTCTAAAATATCACCCTCTTCGTATTCATTACATCCTTTGATATTAATACCACATTCATAACCTGCACGAACTTCTTTAACATCATCTTTGAAACGACGTAGGGTTTCAATGGCACCTTCAAACACGAGTTTACCTTTTCGCATGAGGCGAGCCTTACCAGAGCGATAAATTGTTCCTTCTGTAACCATACTACCAGCAACCGCACGACCTTTAGAAATACCAAATACTTGCCGTACTTCCGCAGCACCTGATTTCTTCTCTACAACCTCGGCTTCCAACAAATCAACCATCGCCTCTTCGACTTGATCGAGTAATTCATAAATAATTGCATTTTGAATCAAAGACACATCTTCATGCTTAGCTAAGCTTTGTACCCCGTTATCTAGCTTCACATTAAAGCCAACAATCGTTGCATCGCCCGCACTCGCCAAAGTGACATCACTCTTTGTGATATTACCTACACCTTGTCCAATAACTTCTAAATCGACTTTATCACTTCTGATGTCTTCTAAGCCACTGACTAAAGCCTCAAGAGAACCATGTACATCTGATTTTACAATAAGGCGTAAATTTTTCTTCTTTTGATTTTCAATAGCCGCGAATAAATCTTCAACCGAAGAGCCTGCATTGCCCGCTTTATCTTGTAAAACTTGCTTAGAATTTGAAAGTTTACGTTCTGTCTTTGATTCATCCGCAGTGCGCTTTGCTGCTTTTTCGTTCTTCTCTTTATTAAAGCGATCGCCGGAACGAGGAACTTCAGACCAGCCTAAAATTTTAACGGCAGTAGAAGGTCCAGCAGAATTAATCACATTACCCTGAGCATCCACCATGGATTTTACACGGCAATAACTTTCACCAGAAACTAAAGCATCTCCACGCTTTAAAGTTCCTTTTTCAACAATCACAGTGGCAACGGCACCTCTACCTTGTTCGATTTGCGCTTCAATTACGGTACCCGCAGTATTCGCTTTAGGATTTGCCTTAAGTTCTAAAATCTCAGCTTGCAGAAGGATCATTTCTAAAAGCTCATCAATGTTTGTGCCATTTAACGCTGACACTTCAACAGTTACGGTTTCGCCTCCCCAATCTTCAGGAGCGATCCCCTTTTCTTGCATTTCTTGCTTTACCTTATCAACGTTAGCCCCCTTGGCATCAATCTTATTAATAGCAACGATGATAGAGTTATTAGCTGCTTTAGCTAACTTCAATGCTTCTTCTGTCTGAGGCTTAAATCCATCATCTGCAGCAATCACAAGAATCGCAATATCGGTTACGTTTGTTCCCCTAGAACGCATTTTTGAAAATGCTGCGTGTCCAGGTGTATCAATAAATGTAATATCATGGTCATTGAAACGAACTTGGTAGGCTCCGATATGTTGAGTAATTCCACCTGCTTCAGCTCCTACAATATTTGTTTTTCTAAGTGTATCGAGCAAAGTTGTTTTACCGTGATCCACATGTCCTAATATACAGCAGACTGGTGCTCTGGCCTCTAATAACTTAGGGTCATTTTCGTCTTCCTTAGGCTTTTCTACTTGTTTCGGTTGCTCAACAGCTGCCTCACCTCGGTGATGAATCTCTAATTGGAATCCATGACGCTTCGCCAATTCAAGTGCAACAGACTCCTCAATCGTTTGATTCATTGAAGCGAAAATTCCCAACTCCATTAATTCAGAAATTAATTTAAAGGGCTTAAGTTCTAGCTGAAGGGCAAAATCTCTAACAACTATTGGAGGTTTAGCGTGAATAATTTTTTCCGAACCTTCACTAGCTCCATCTGAAGACGCACCCTCTTCAGCTTGTTTCACCTCAGCAGATTTTACTTTAGGAGGTACCGGAATCGCACCCGGAGTATTTGGTCGCTTTATAGGTGGCGGCATCTTTGGCGGAGAAGCGGGTGAGACTCTAGCACTTGTTTGCGCACTCTCTTTCTTCGCTTTCTCTTTATTAAGCTCTTCCGTTGACTTAATAATCGCACCTTCTGGTAAGCCAGTTTTTTTCGGTGCTTCTTTTACCGCTTCAATTGGTTCTGCTTCTTTTTCCTTAGGTGCTTCAACAGGATTTTTCTTAGCAAATTCTTCTACCAAAGACTCTGCTGAAATATTATCGATCGTACTAGATGAACTCTTAACCTCAAAGCCACGACTGCGCAATAACTCAATCAATTCTTTATTCTCAATTCCAATTTGCTTTGATAGCTGATGAATACGTACGCTCATAAATAAAATTTTATATCTCTATATATCGTAACAATAGGTGATTAGTTAATTAAGCGTTACTTTCTAAATAATTTTGAACTTTCGCGAGTACATTAGTGGCTTCTTCTTCAGAGAACCCAGCATCCAATAAATCACTGCTAGACACGCCTTCAAAGGCATCAGCACTAACAAGACCAATTGCTACTAAACGTTCAGCAATATCTGGCTCTATTCCAGGAATCAGATTAATGCCCTCAACTGCCTTAGCAACTTTTTGACTGAATCCAACTGCTTCGGTTTCTTTCTTCCCTATATCTAATTTCCAGCCTAACAATCGAGATGTTAGTTTGGCATTTAATCCTTTTCGACCAATCGCAATGGATAAATCATCTTCTATAACATTAAAGTGTATTCTATGTTCCGCTTCATTGAGATCGATATCCTTGGGTACTGCAGGCTTTAATGCCTCTTCAAGTAAACGAATAGGATCACTGTCATAACGAATGATATCAATTTTTTCACCGCCCAGCTCTCTAACGATTGTTTTTACACGAGTCCCTCTAGAGCCAACGCAGGCACCCACTGGATCCACTTTAGGATCGGTACTAGATACGGCAATCTTTGTACGGTATCCAGCTTCACGGGCCATGGCCTCAATCTTTACGGTACCGTCAGAAATTTCAGTGACCTCAACATCAAATAAACGTCTGACAAAATTAATATTTGAACGAGATAAAATGATTTCAGGACCACGGTTACTTTGCTCAATCTTCAATAATAAGCAACGAATACTTTCGCCAGGAGCATAGTCCTCTCCTGCAATACGCTCACGTGCAGGCAAAATCGCTTCTGCTTTGCCTAGGTCAATTAATAAATCCCCACGTTCTCTTCTGCGAACAGTCCCCGTAACAATATCACCTACGGTATCTTTAAAATCATCAAAAATTCGATCTTTTTCAAATTGGCGAATTCTTTGCAAAATAGCTTGCCTAGCAGCTTGTGCGGCAATACGTCCGAGGAAAGCAGGATCGACTTCTGTCTCTATAAGACCGCCCACAGTCGCTTCACTATCCATTTGCCTAGCTTTATCGATGTGAATTTCACGCTGACTATCACTTACTGAATCCACTACCTCCAGCTGATTCCATGCCTTTAAAGCTCCAGATTTCGGATTAATTTCTACACGGATTTCGTTAGTAGTATTAATGCTTTTTTGTGCTGCAGACGCAATCGCAGAAGCGATTGCTTGGATCATAGCATCTCTAGCAATACCCTTTTCTTTCTCCATGTATTCAAGGACAGATAAGATTTCGTGACTCATATTAAAATTTGACTGTGAAAATAAAAAAAGCGAGGCAAGCCCGCTTCAATAGATTTAGAAGATTTTAAATCAAACTAAAACACAGTTAAAAAAAATTGTCAAGGTTTCACTGGGTATCACTTTTTGGAAAAATCATGTTCCTTGCCTGACAAAAGTCGTTGAATATTAGAATAATGCCGAACGACAATTAATATGGCTAAAACGATGCAAAAGATCCATCGAACATCTGGTAAATCGTGAAGGAAATAAAAACTAATTGGTAAGCTGATTGCGAACACGATCGAAGCCATAGCAACCACCCGAGTTGAGAAAAAGACTATCAACCATGCTACAAGTCCCAATACCAAAACCCATGGCATCAGTGCGAGTAATCCTCCCATAGTCGTTGCCACGCCTTTCCCGCCTCGAAATTTTAGGAAAATTGAAAAACTATGTCCAAGAATTGCCCCTAATAGACCTAAGATACCCAACAGATCATAATTAAATCCCCCTAAACCCAATATGGACTGTGTCAGAAAAACGGCCAGATAGCCTTTAGAAAAATCTAAAAGAAAGACTGTATTCCCCCAAAACGCACCCATTGTGCGTTTCACATTAGTCGCACCTGGGTTGCCACTCCCTAAAGAAAATAAGTCGAGCCCTTTGTATTTTGCCACTAGCACAGCAAAATTGATCGATCCTAAAAAGTATCCGATCAACAATGCCCAAATATACGTCATGGAAAAATTCAATCGATTATAACTTAATCACGCGATATTTTTCGATCGCCTCGTGCTCTACAATGCGTTGTGTCGCTTTCTCAGAAGGAACACTATCAATTTCAAAAACACTGACAGCAAAGCCCTCACCTTTGTCTCTACTCAGTGACATATTGGCAATATTCACACTGTCTTCTCCTAAAACCTGTCCAATGAAACCGACAATTCCAGGAACATCTTTATTTTTCAAGACGATCAAAGTAGCATCTGTATTGACCTCTACACTATGTCCATCAATTAGGACAATTCTTGGAACTTGCAGTTTTCCAAATAAAGAACCGCTAATACTTCGAACTTT
>WTIG01000126.1:0-1065 GCA_011522825.1 Puniceicoccaceae bacterium | reverse complement strand
ATATAAGGAGCGAGACGCTCAAGCACCTGTGGGTCTACTGATGGCATATTCAATGCGTTCATCACCATACCCCCTTTTAAAGTTTCAATCATCTGACGAGCCACATCTATACCCACATTCTCTTGAGCTTCTTGAGTCGAGGCACCTAAGTGTGGAGTGATAACTAAATTAGGAAGCGAACGAAGCTCGCTATCTTCAGCAGGTGGCTCATCTTCATAAACATCTAAGCCCGCCGCCGCAATATGGCCTGATTTCAGCCCATCAATCAAGGCTGACTCATCAATGATTCCACCTCTTGCACAGTTGAAGATACGCACACCTTCTTTCATTTGCTTTATTGTGTCTGCGTTAATCATGTGCTTAGTATCCGCAGTTAAAGGCATGTGTACAGTTATGTAATCAGATTGAGCAATCAGTTCATCAAATTTAGCTAAAGTCACACCAAGGTCTTTCGCACGGGCTTCTGTAAGATAAGGATCATAAGCCAAAACTTTCATCTGAAACGCTCTAGCTCGTTTTGAAACCTCGGCACCAATTCGACCCATTCCAAGTACGCCTAATGTTTTTTCATTTAATTCTGATCCGGTAAATTTCTTACGATCCCAAGCACCCTCTCGCATCCGTGCACAGGCTTGTACAATTGGTCGAGTTCCCGCTAACATGTGGGTAAAAGTAAGCTCGGCGGTTGCTATAGTATTCCCCGTCGGCGTATTCATGACAATAACACCATGATCGGTAGCTGCTTCAATATCTATGTTATCTACGCCAACTCCTGCACGACCCACTACTTTTAAATTTTTAGCCGCAGCGAAAACTTCTGCAGTGACTTTTGTTTCGGATCGAACCGCAATTCCATCAACATCCTTTGCCAATTCTAATATTTGCTCAGGAGTCGATCCATAGGCCTCAATAACCTCAAACCCTGTTTCAGCTTTAAATAAATCAACTCCGATTGGAGAAATACGATCTGCAACTAATATTTTCATAATAATCTAATGAAATAGAAATAGATTTAAGAACTTGCAATGAAAACTCTCTTTTTTTCACAAAAGAGCTATATTTTCC
>WTIG01000045.1 GCA_011522825.1 Puniceicoccaceae bacterium | reverse complement strand
GTTCGACCCAGTCATGCACTCAATGCACAGCTGACAAAAAAGCTTCGTGAAGCACAGCTAGAGAAAACTTCGGCACCGAAAAAAGCTAAGGGTGCTTTGAAGAAAGATGCAGGTGAAGCCGAGGTCTTAACACCGACTGAAACAGCCTTAGACATCCGAGAGGTGATGGATATCTTACCGCACCGCTATCCTTTCTTGATGGTCGATCGTGTGGTTGAAATTATCAACGACAAAGAGCTAGTGGCGATTAAGAATTTATCCATGAATGAATTGTTCTTTCAGGGGCATTATCCAGGTATGCCAGTGATGCCAGGTGTACTTCAGGTAGAGGCTATGGCTCAGGCGGTTGGTATTTTGCTCTTAAAATTATGCCCAATCGACGAATCTAAAGTGGCCTTATTTATGAGTGCAAATAATGTAAAATTTCGCCAAGCAGTGGTTCCTGGAGATACCTTAGAAATTCGTGCTAAAATCATTAAGATAAAAGGCAATCGATTAGCACAGGCTGAATGTCAGTGCTTAGTCTCTGGAAAACTTGCATCACAGGCGGAGCTTATGTTCTCTATAGTCGACGCATAGGGCTTAAATTTGTAGAGTTATGGAAGCAAAGATACATTCGACAGCCATTATTGAAGCCGGAGCTCAATTAGACGAGGGAGTCACAGTAGGCGCGTATGCTTACATTGGTCCTCATGTACAGATTGCTTCTGGGACTGAAGTCATGCACCATGCTACAGTAGACGGGAATACAACTTTAGGGAACGATAACGAAATCCATCCTTATGCTTATATTGGGGGAAAAACCCATGATTTAAAATATAAAGGTGGTATACACCGTTTGAAGATTGGTAACCATAATGTATTTCGTGAATACGCAACGGTTCATTGTGCCACCGCTGAAGATTTATTAACTGAAATGGGAGACCATAATGTGATCCTCGCTTACAGTCACATTGCTCACGAGTGTAAAGTGGGGAATCATTTAGTGATGAGTAGTCATGCTGCATTGGGTGGCCATGTCGAAGTCGGGCATCATGTAAATGTTGGGTGGGGCGTTGGCATCCATCAATTCTGTCGTTTGGGCGATCATTGCATGGCTGCAGCAACAGCAACCGTTCTTCAAGACATACCTCCTTTTTTTACCGCTTCAGGTAATCCTGCTGAAGTTAGAGGTATCAATAAAGTCGGGCTACAAAGAGCTGGATTTTCAGAAGCGGCTATTAGCGGAGTCCGCAAAGCCTATAAACAACTTTATAAAAAAGGACTGAATCGCTCACAAGCTATTGAAAGTATTATTGATTCAGAGCTTTCTCAAATTGATGAGGTGCAAGAATTAGTCGCTTTCATTAAAGCGAGCGAGCGAGGGATTGCTTAAAAGCATTTAAGCAAAAAAAAACGACTGCTAGTGCAGTCGCTTGAAAGAGTTTAAACTGAAAAGGCCTTAAGAGTCAGATGTTTCAGCATCAGCTTCATCAGCATCACCGTTATCTGAATCGCTCTTCTCTAGTGCTGCCTTGCGAGAAAGCTTCACTTTTCCTTTATCGAGACCGATACATTTAACGACCATTTCATCACCTAGTTTGCAGATGTCTTCAGTCTTATTCACTCGGAAGTCTGCTAGTTCTGAAATATGAACGAGTCCTTCTTTACCTGGTAAGCATTCAACAAAAGCACCGAAGTCCTTTATGCCTCTTACGATACCACGATAAGTTTTTCCAACTTGAATTTCAGCAGTGCAAAGCTCAACTTCCTGAATCGCACGATCCATCGCTGTCTTGCTTGTTGCAAAGACAAGTACTTTACCACTGTTGTCTTCATTGATGTCAATTTGAGCACCTGAGATTTCTGTGATGCGGCGAATGTTTTTGCCACCTGGACCAATCAAGGCACCGATCTTATCAGGATCAATTTGTAAACTATGGATGCGAGGTGCATGTTCTCTAAGCTCAGAACGTGGCGCACTCAAATGCTCAGACATAATGCCGAGAATATTATGACGTGCTTCCTTGTTTTGCTTCAATGCTTCAAGAGTGATGTCGAATGGAAGTCCTGGAATCTTAAGGTCAAGTTGGAATCCAGTGATACCTTCAACTGTACCTGCGATTTTGAGGTCCATGTCGCCAAAGTGGTCTTCGGCACCAAGGATATCGGTTAGGACCACATGCTTAACAATCTTACCAGAATCATCTTTTTCTGTAACAAGACCACATGAGATACCCGCGCAAGGATTTGAAACAGGAACACCTGCATCCATCAATGCAATTGAACCACCACAGATACTTGCCATAGAAGTCGAGCCATTTGAACTCATCACTTCAGATACAAGACGGATTGAATAAGGGAATTCATCTTCAGGTGGAAGGGTTGGCAATAGAGAACGTTCTGCTAAAGCACCGTGACCGATTTCACGACGGCCAGTAAATCCAAAGCGTCCTGCTTCACCTACCGAGAATGGAGGGAAGTTGTAGTGCAAGATGAAGGATTTATTAGTAGCACCACCCGTAAGACCATCAATTTCTTGAACGTCTTTGCTAGTTCCTAAAGTAGCGATTACCAATGCTTGAGTTTCGCCACGATTGAAAACAGCAGAGCCATGTACTCTTGGTACCATACCACTATCCGCAGTAATGGTTCTCAAGTCTTTAACGCCACGTCCATCAACACGTTTGCCAGTGTCTAAGATATTCTTGCGGTAAAGCTTCTCTTGTAATTCATCAAAAGCACGAGCTACGTCATTGCTATCGACATTACCTTCACCAAATTTTGCGTCCAGTGCTTCGCTTGTTGCATCGATGATTTTTTCAATAGCGATCTTTCTCTCTGTGTAACTGTCAAACGCTAAAGCTTCGATAATTTTGTCTTTTGCTTGTTCTTCACAAAAGTCAGTCACTTCCTTTGGAGTGATCACCAATGGGAATTCTTTCTTCGCTTTACCTGCGATCTTAGCCAGTTCTTTCTGTGCTTCGATGATTGGTTGAATCGATTTTTGTGCGAACTCTAGAGCTTCATAGAAACGCTCGTCAGAAATAAATTCTGCAGAACCTTCGATCATGAGCATTTCAGTTTCAGTACCTACATAGATTAAATCTAAGTCTGAATCGAGCATTTCATCGTTGGTAGGGTTAACGATGAATTCATTGTCAATTTGTCCAATGCGAACACAACCAACAGGGCCATTCCATGGCACATCTGAAATCATCAATGCAGCAGAAGCAGCATTCACCATTAAAATATCGGGTTCATTTACTCCGTCTGTGGATAAAAGGATACCAATAACTTGAACTTCATTCATGAAGCCTTTAGGGAAGAGTGGTCTGAGTGGACGGTCACAAAGACGTGAAGTCAGAATCTCTTTTTCTGATGGTTTACCTTCTCTTTTGAAATAACCGCCAGGAAATTTCCCTGCTGCGGAAAATTTTTCTTTGTAATCTACGGTTAATGGGAAGAAATCTTGACCCGGTCTTAGGGCAGATGCGGCAGTAGCCGATACGAATAGACTGGTTTCGCCAGAGCGAATGGTCACGGCACCACTCGCTAATCCTGCAAGTGTACCGGTTGAGATTTCTATATCTAAGTTGTCAACAATGACATTGTGTTTTTGTTTCATATTTCGTGTTTCTTTTTTGCGACCTAGTGGGGATAGGACCCGTTTCTGTAAATAGAGCTAAGTCAGTTTACTTGTATAAAAAATAAAAAAGCCGGATCTAGTGTTATGATAGATCCGGCTAGTAAAGTGATTTATCGACGCAGATTCAGCTTCTCTAATATATTCGTATAACGAGTGAATGCTGTGCGTTTTAAGTAATCGAGTAGTTTTCTACGTCTAGCAGTAAGGGCAATAAGACCTCTGCGTGAGTGAAAATCTTTTCTGTGATCACGTAAGTGTTCAGTTAAGTGTTTGATGCGAGCACTGAGAAGTGCGATTTGAACTTCGGACGAACCTGTATCAGATTCGCTGCTTCCGAATTCTTTGATAATTGCTGCTTTATCGATAATTGTATTTTCTGACATATTTTATTTTGATTGCACGACTGTGGATTTCGAGTGTTCGAAACCGTTGGGTAGCAAGTGCCACACCAACCGCTAGACCTGTAAGGCAGTCGAGAAGTTGACCCTATATGAAAGGATGAACTTTAGCGCTAAGGTTCAGAAGATGAATTTCTTTAACACTTCTGCAAGTAAAAAATTAGTTTTCTAATACTTTTAATTGCCAGCTCGCACAGAGGTATTCAGGCGTATTTTTCTCCGCTCGTTCTAAAGTTGTTTCCAGCAAGCGTTTTTCGGTGAGTGAATCTTCATTCGCTTTTGCAACTTGAGCCATGAAAAAGGTCAGGCTAGCACTGCGGGTGTTAGAGAGAATATAATCAGCAGAGTTTCTTTCGTTTACATAGTTCTCAAAAAAGACCCAGTCCAACGATTGTGGTTTGGTTATAGTATCTTTTAAAGCATTCTCTTTGAGTAAAAGTGAAAGGTAATGCGCATTGATATGGGCAACTTCCTCTTGAAGTTGAAGGTATCGACTCAATGTTTTCTTAGCAAAGGATAGATCCTCTACGGTGTAGGCCAATTGGGCAGAAAGGAGCAGGAAATTACTGTCTTCTTGCATGTAGGGAAAGATCAGCTGAAAGGCAGAATTCGCTCCCTCCAGTTCACCCATCTCAAAATGAATTAAACCAAGGACATAATTCAATTCGATCAATTTAGGGGCTAGGTCGATCGCCTTTTGAATATCCACTAAGGCCGAAGTGTAATTTCTCGATATACGATAAGCATTGGCCCGCAAAGCAAGAATCGATGGCTGCTCAGGCTCGAGGGCGAGTGATTCACTGAACGACTTAATGGCCAGAAAATGCAAATCCTTATTCAAGTAAGCCCGACCTAAAAGAGCCCCGATCTGAGCATCTTCCTTAAGCAATGATTCTGGATAAGAATTCAGATAATTGATGGTCGTTTGTGCATCAGCAAAGAGTGTGTGTAATTGGGCTAATTGCAGAATCTCTTCAATAGACTCGGCAGTGAAATTATTTTCCAAAGCTTTTTCGTAAGCATCCGATGCTTGATCCATTTGTTTCAGCTTTTGAAAACAGAGTGCTTGATAAAAATAGATATGACCTTGAATGAATTGAGTGCCAGAAGGTCGTTCTTTTGCCGCTTTCTCAAAAGCTCTTCGTGCCGAGCCTAAGCGATTTTTTGCCAGGGCAATCCGTCCCGAAAAATAGTAGGATAGGTCTTTGAGGTAGGGAATGTCCTCCATATCCTTTACCAGTCTATTTAATTTCTGCCATTCCTCAGAATTGCAATAAATGGATGCCAGCATAAGCAAGGCTTGCGGATGAGTCTTTAAATCAAGGCTTTCTAATAACTCGATAGAAGCGTCCACTGAACCTTCAATAAAGAGCAACTCAGCTTCCTCAATGGCACTGGAATCCGAACCATTCAATGAAAGCAAAGCAAGTAGCCCGTAGCCCACTAAGAACAAAAGCTTTAGCGTACGCCACCATGAGTGATAAACTAATACGGACATAAAAAAATTATCTAATGATTGGAAAATTTAAAAAAACTATCTAGCGTATGTAATTATGGGACAACAAAAATTTTCTTTAGCCGATGCAGTTTACGGATTTTTAGGTCATATCTTTCCGAGCTGTAGCGATGCACTCAAGCTAGTGGAGAAGGGGCAAAATACGCCATTGAAATGGCATGAAAAATTCGCTCTCAAGTATAACTCACCCCTTTGCTTGCACTGCAATTGCAATCGTGAGAAATTTGACAAAGAGTATGAGAAATTGAAAGCGATTGAATCAAGCCGATCCAAGAACTAGTTTTCTTCTTCGGAATCAATCTCTGCGTAACGCATCACCTCTTCAAGTGTAGTCAATCCTTGCTTTACATGGTTCCACCCGCTTTGTGTGAGTGAACGCATTCCTTGTTCAACAGCCGTTTGGCGAATCGCCCGTGCAGAAGCCTTTTGAACGATCTGTTCGTGAATTTCTTCACTGACCGATAAGCATTCAAAAATTCCAATACGTCCCTTAAATCCAATATTGCGACATTTGTCACAACCGCCTGCCGTGTAGATCGGGTGGTTTAAATTCTCCTCGGTTACGGGAATATTCATCAGTTTTAAGCAGTTTTCTAAATAGCCTGCTTCATAGTTGGCTGGTTGAGCGCAGTGTGGGCAGAGCTTGCGGACCAATCGTTGGGCCACAATTAATTCCACAGAGGAAGCGATTAAGAACGGCTCAATATCCATATCGATCAAACGAGTCAAAGCACCTGGGGCATCATTGGTGTGCAAAGTACTCAGCACTAAGTGACCCGTCAAAGAGGCACGAATACCGATATCGGCAGTTTCACGATCTCGAATTTCTCCCACCATAATCACATCGGGGTCTTGTCGCAGTACTGAGCGAAGTGACTGGGCAAAGGTTAAGCCGATTTCTGGATGCACCTGAGTTTGGTTGATTCCAGGGACTTCATATTCAACCGGATCTTCAACGGTGATGATTCTGCGTTCGGGACGATTGATCAAGCGAATGAAAGCAGTAAGAGAGGTTGACTTACCCGAACCCGTCGGCCCCGTAACTAAAATAATGCCATGAGGAGCGCTTAAAACTTTTTCCAGAATCCGCTCTTCGTGAGAGGATAGCCCTAGCTCTTTCATGGTTAAGGGCTTGGATTTCTGGTTGAGCAAACGCAAACTGATACTTTCTCCATACATCGTAGGTATGGTCGAGATACGAATATCCAATTCTGACTCACCCGAAGCAAAGGAAATACGTCCGTCTTGTGGACGACGCTTCTCAGAAATATTTAATTTCGCCATAATTTTCAGGCGAGAAATAATCGCATCTTGGAATCGGATTAAATTATCAGGCACACGAATGGAGATTAATTCACCATCAATTCGATAGCGAATTTGTAGCGAATCTCGCAAGGGCTCAAAATGTATGTCAGTTGCTCGATCATTCACCGCTTTAAAAATCACCTCATTCACAAAGCGAATGATCGCCGCATCTTCATCTTCCACCACATCGTCTTCTGTGACATCCTCAATCAAGCTTGATTCATCTAAACTATCTGCCCCTACACCAAAATGCTCGGTGATGGTATCTTGTATCTTTTCGGGATCGCTTAAGTACCACTTCGGCTTTTTGCCACAGCTAGCGAAAATCCAACGGTCCATTTGTGCATCGGGCGGCCATAGTGTCACCAAAGCAATTGAATCCGTATCTGTGTCCACGGAAGTTTCTTCCTCAATTGGCACACAGTGATATTCATGAATCAATTTCACTGGCAAGTGCTGAGACGGGTTGTCAATCAAGTCAAAGGAATCGAGTAGTGGCAAATCAGTCGCTTCTGCAATTTCCTTCAAAGCCTCTTTAGTCGGTAAATTCTTTAATAGGGCGAGGTGTTCCATTTTCGCATCACGAGGTAAGAGATCAATGGTATCAATCTCCTCAGAATTTATATTCGAATACAGTGCGTCTAAATTCATTCGCTAGCTATTAGTATTAGATAAGTTAGAGTAAATGTCCTATTCAGTTTAGATCAAGTGTTTGTAGATATTCCTTAAGCCATCGACGATGCGGCCCTGATAATAGGATGGAATTTATTTCGCTAAAATCAATCCAATTCAATCCCGCTTCGTCTTCAAAAGTAAGCCCGTCAGTTTCCACACGAAAGAGGTGTTCTTCAATCGATTGATTCGAAATAGCACGCTTACGAACGAACAAAGCTTTCACGTGTTCAGAGTCGTGCGATAGATTCAAACCTTCTAGACTGGGGATTTCAAAATGCCCCTTTAAACGTTTCGCCTCAGATCCTATCTTATAGAGTAGAATCTTCTTTTCATCAATGGCGATGCCCCGATAGAGGCGTACCTTTTCTCGTTTCGCCCGTTGGATCTTTGGCAACTCAGCCACCGTTCCTTTAGCAAAGCCCTGACAAAAATCCTTAAGTGGGCAGATGCCACAATTCGGATTGCCCTTAGTGCAAACAGTCGCCCCCATTTCCATCATCGCTTGATTCGCATCGCCTGGAGATTCTGGGTCGAGCAATGTATTGGCTAAGTCTTTGAAAAAATCGACCGCCTTGGCATTATTCGGGAAG